>MNZP01000158.1 GCA_001873675.1 Syntrophaceae bacterium CG2_30_49_12
CATGCCCGATATCGTTTCCTGAAGGAGGGTGGTGAGACTCCCGATCGTTACCTGGGTGCGGGTGGCCAGCTTTCTCATCTTTTCCCCAAACTTGGCGATGGGGTAGATGGTCAGGGGAAAGATGACCAGGGAGACGATGGCGAGCCGCCAGTCCCGGTAAAAGACGACGAATATAAGACAGACCAGGGTGAAGGAGTCTTTCAGGAGACTGGTTATCGCCTCGGAAACTGCCCCCTGGATATAACCGACATCATTGGTGATCCGTGACATGAGTACACCAGTGGGATTTTTGGTAAAGAAAGAAAGGGGCTGCATCTGTATCTGCCCGTACACTTTGTTTCTCAAGTCTGCCACGATGCGCTGGCCGATATAGTTCATTAAAACCGTCTGTCCGTATGTGCATGCCCCTTTCAACAGATATATGCCCATAATGGCAAGGGGAATCCACTTCAGCGCCCCGGCGTTTTTCTTCAGGAAGATATCATCCAGCGCCGGTTTGACGAGAAAGGCAAGGGCGGAGGTCAGAGCGCCGACCAGGAGCATACAAAACATGGCCGCGATGAACCTTCCTGCATGAGGCTTCGCAAAACTTAAGAGACGTTTATATATTCCCATCTGGTTACTACTCAGGTTGTTTAGACTGTAGGCTGAAGGCTGTTAGTCACTGCCTACAGCCTAACAGTCTACAGCCTATCCACCTGCTTTCCCTTCTATCATTCCATATGCCAGCCGGGCGGCCCTTTCGGCGGCGCCGGGGTTTCCCAATTTTTCCCTGATCTTCGAGAGTTCTTCTTTAATGTTGTTCATTCGCGCCCTGTCCGTGAGGATGTCCATGATTTCGGCGGCTATGCGTTCCGGAGAGGCCTCTTCCTGGATCAACTCGGGGACAATGGTTTTTCCGGAAATGATGTTGACAAGCCCGATGTTGTCCACCTTGACAAAGATATTTCCCATGTAATAGGTGAGGGCAGAGACCTTGTAGACAATAACCATCGGTGTTCTTAGGAGCGCCGTTTCAAGGGTGGCCGTTCCTGAAGCCACCATGACGATATCCGCACTGCTGATGGCTTCGTAGGTGTCCTGACAAATCAACCTGACCTCCACCGGATACTGCCGGGTAATACGTGAAACAAAGTCCATGGCGAGCGTGTCGGCGACCGGCAGGATAAATTGGACGGAGGCGAGTTTCTCTTGAAGAATCCCCGCTGTCTTAAGCATCTCGGGCAGGAGTTTGACCACCTCGGAAGGTCTGCTCCCCGGGAGGATGCCCACCGTCGTCTTTCCCTCCTGAAGACCGAATTTCCTCCGCGCCTCCTCGCGTGAATATTTTGTCTTTACCAGATCGAGGAGGGGGTGACCGACAAACGTTACGTCAAAACCGGATTCCTCGTAGAGGCGGGCCTCAAAAGGAAGAATGACGGCCATTTTATCCACAACTCTTCGTATTTTGCCGATCCTTCCCTTCCTCCAGGCCCATACCTGGGGGCTGATATAGTAAAATACCCGGAACCCGCGTTTTTTTGCCGTTTTTGCAAGGGCGAGGTTAAAGTCGGGATAGTCAATGAGGATGACAAGATCGGGCTTTATCTCCCGGAGGGACTTCTTTAGCTGACCCATTACCTTCAGGATAAACCTCAGTTTAAAAAAGACCTCGGTCAGTCCGACAACAGCCATCTTGGCGGAGTCAGCCATCAGTTCGACTCCCGCTTCCTTCAGTCTTTTCCCCCCAATTCCATAGAAACGAAGGGCAGGATCAATGCGGGACATCGCCTTTACCAGGTTGGCGCCATGCATATCCCCCGATGCCTCCCCCGCCACGATCATGATTCTTCGGGTGGTTGTTTCAGGATGCATGGTTGATCACATCGCTGATGTGCAGGATTTCTTCTTTTTTCAGTTCGGGAAACATGGGAAGGGAAAGAACTTCTGCCGCACATTGTTCACTGTTTACAAGTACTGGCCCCTCATCAGTGGTTTCCCGGCGGGCAAAGGCCTCCTGGCGGTGTAAAGGGACGGGATAATAAATGGCGGAAGAGATATGGTTGTTTGCCAGTGCTCTCATAATAATATCCCTGTTTTTTGAGCGGATGGTAAACTGGTGATATACATGCCTGCATCCCTCTATTTCCAGGGGCAGGATGACATCATCCCTTTTGATGGAGGCCCTATATATATCCGCATTGCCTCGGCGCGCCTCGTTGAAAGTATCTATCCTTCTTAGCTTAACCCGAATAACGGCGGCCTGTATCTCGTCGAGACGACTGTTGTAGCCGGGGAATTTATGATAGTATTTAACTTCACTGCCGTGATTCCGGAGGAGTTTAATCTGTTTTGCCGTCTCTTCATCACGGACGATAACCATTCCGCCGTCACCATAGGCGGCCAGATTCTTGCTGGGGAAGAAACTGAAACAGCCGGCATCGCCGAAGGCGCCCACCGGTTTCCCATGATATAAAGCGCCGAAGGCCTGAGCGCAGTCCTCGATGATTTTGAGATGATACTTCCGACAGAGGGTGACAAGCGGGTCCATATCCGCCGGGTGGCCGAAAAGGTGTACGGGGATGATGGCCTTCGTTTTTTCGGTGATCTTTTCCTCAATCTTATCGGGATCAATATTAAATGTCTCAGGACGGATATCCACAAAGACAGGCTTTGCCTGCAGCAGTGATATGACCTCTGCCGTGGCTATGAATGTAAAGGGGGTGGTAATGACCTCATCGCCACTTCGTATTCCGCACGCTTTAAGGGCGAGGAGCAGGGCATCCGTACCGCTGGCCACTCCCACGGCGAAAGGCGTCCCGTGGTAGGCGGCGATTTCCCTTTCCAGTTCCAAGACAGCAGGTCCAAGGATAAATCGACCACCGTTTAAGACATCAAAGATTGCCGCATCTATATCGGTTTTCAGGATTTCGTACTGTCTTTGCAGATCCACCATGGGTATCATAGTCATAGTATCGGCTCCCCGGCGGTCTTTATCTCGTTGATGATACGGAGGGCCAGTCTGAGGGAGACCATCCCCTCTCTGCCGGAAACAGGGGGAAGGGTCCTGTCTGTAACCGCTTTAAGGAAAGACCTGATTTCCTCTTCGAGGGGGTCCTGGGGTTTTACCTCCACCTGGTTGGGGGCGATCGAAACCTGTCCCCCTTCACCGTCTTTTCTACCCAGGGAGACCAGCTCCCGCTTTCCGTAGTCCACGGCGTGATACCCCTCCCGCCCGAAGAAACGTATCTTCTGCATAACCTTGTTACTAATCCTGCTGGCGGTAATGTTGGCCACACAGCCGTTTGAAAAGACCAGCCTGACATTGGCGATATCCACCTTATCTGAGAGAACCGGTACGCCTACGGCATCTACATTCTTTACGGGGGATTTTACAAAATTCAGGATGATGTCGAGGTCGTGAATCATCAAATCGAGAATGACATCCACATCCGTCCCCCGCTCGAAAAAAGGATGCAGTCGGTGGGCCTCGATAAAGAGGGGTTCTCCCATTACCGCTTTTAAGGCAACCACTGCCGGATTGAACCGTTCCACAAATCCGACCTGGAAGACCAGGGGGGACTTCTTCCCCTCTGCAATTGTTACCAGTTCATCGGCTTGGCCGAGGGTTTGGGCGATCGGTTTTTCTAAGAGGACATCGGCCCCCGCCTCAAGAAAGTCCTTTGCTATAAGATAATGGTACCCGGTGGGAACGGTAATGCTGACGGCATCTACTGTTCCAATAAGTTTCCTGTAATCGGTATAGGCATCACAGTCGTAGACCATGGCAGCCTTTCGGGCGCGCTCTTCTACAATATCCGCTACCGCAACTATTTCCGCATGCGGTAATTTTTGGTACTTTTGCAGGTGGTAATTTCCCAGATGGCCGATCCCCACCACGCCGATTCTGACTTTACTCATCTTAAGCCCGGATTCTTCCCCCTTGCCTCTCTATCCTACCTGATGATTCCTCTTTCTGATTTTTGTATGAAATCAATAAAATGGCGGACTTCGGATGTGTCTGCAACCTCGTTTTTGACCCTTTCTATAGCCACAGTGAACAGCAGGGATGAACGGAATATAAGCCGGTAGGCATCTTTCAAGGCCATGATCGTTTCTTCTTTAAAACCTCTGCGTTTCATACCGACCGTGTTAAGGCCGTAGGGCTTTGCGTGGTTGCCGGCAGCCATGATATATGGGGGAATATCTTTAGTGACGGCAGAAGCGCCGCCGATGATAGAATGGGCGCCGATACGGGTGAACTGATGGATACCCGTCAGTCCGCCAATGATAGCAAAGTCTTCTACGTGGATATGGCCGGCGAGGGTGGCGGCATTGGCCATGACGATATGATTTCCCAATTTACAGTTATGGGCGACGTGGCAGTAAGCCATCAAAAGATTATGATTCCCGATGATTGTTACACCGATGTCGGCAGAGGTGGCCCGGTTGATGGTGACAAATTCCCTGATCGTATTGTGGTTTCCTACGATGAGACGTGTTTTTTCCCCCTTGAATTTTAAGTCCTGGGGAGCGCCGCCAAGGGAAGAGAACTGGAAGATGCGGCAATCCTCTCCGATGTCGGTATGGTCTTCCACCACCACGTGGGATCCGATAATGGTGTTTTTCCCGATATGGACATCCGCGCCGATGATCGTATAGGGACCAACTTCAACCCCTTCTTCGAGGTGGGCATCGGGAGATACGATTGCCGTGGGATGAATGTTCATTTATCTTCTGTCCTTTTCTCCAGTTTTTCAATTCGTTCCTCAAGAGAGGTAATAGTTTTCCGCATTTCCGGAAGCCGGGGGAGACAGGCTTGAACCTTCAACCAATTCCGGTGAGGCATGTGTAGCGTGCCGGAGACAACCTGCCCGGGAGGGACATCTTCGTGGACCCCGGACTGCCCCCCCACCATAACATGATCTCCAATGATGATATGACCGCCCAGCCCAGCCTGACCACCGATAATGCAGCTTTTACCGAGCCCGGCGCTTCCCGCAATACCGACCTGGGCCACGATCACAGATTTTTCACCGATAATTACGTTATGTCCAATCTGCACCAGATTGTCAATCTTTACACCCCTCTGTATCCACGTCTTGCTTAATGTTCCACGATCTATCGTGGTGTTGGCCCCCACCTCGACGTCATCATCTATCTGCACGATGCCCACCTGGGGAATTTTCATGTTTTTCTCTCCCGGCCCGGCAAAACCGAATCCATCAGCTCCCACGACCACGCCGGCATGGAGAACGACCCGCTTTCCGATGATACATCTCCGATACACCGTGACGTTCGGATAGAGAACAGATCTCTCGTCAATGACGGCATCACGGCCCACGAAGACGCCGGGGTAGAGGACAACGCCCCGTTCAATCCTGGCCCCTCTACCTATATAGACACCCGGATAGATCGTGGCCTCTTTTGAGACAACAGCGCCCTCTTCGATAAAAGCGTTTTTGCTGATCCCGGCAGATTCAGTCTCCTCGGGATAGAAGAGGGCTAAGGCCTGGCCGAGGGCGACATACGGGTCGGGAACAACAAGGAGATTCTTGCCTGTGCTTTCTGTTCCCGGTGAGACCAGGATGGCAGAGGCATTGGTTGTCTCGAGTTTTTTGCGATATTGGGGATTTGCAATAAATGCCAGATCCCCCTGGCCGGCTTCGTCAATTCCACGGATACGCTCAACAACAACAAGACCATCACCAACAACCTTACCATTTAAAATGGCCGCCATCTCATTTAGCGTCTTTCTCACCGCCAGTCCCCTTCCTTTGAAAATCCCCCCTCGCCCCCCTTTACTAAAGGGGGGCGAGGGGGGATTTTTGATGTTTCATTGAGATTACGTAACTACCCGGCTCCTGAGTAGTTGTGAGATTACTTTTGTGGTTTAGAGGTTTTGTTGAATTCTTCAATAACCTGTTTTGTCATGTCGTTTTCCTTGGCGAAGTAGGGAACCTGCACGGTGCCTATGTCAAGAATCAGAGTATACTTTTCCTTCTCTCCGATAGTGGCCAATAACTTGATTATTTCGGGAACCATCTTATTGGCAAGTTCCCGATCTTTTGCCTGGAGGTCTTCGTTGACATCCTTGACCATAAGTTGATAGTCCCTGAACTTTTTCTGGTAGGCCGTTTCTTTTTCTTTCCTGGCGGTCTCAGTAAGGATTGAACTCTGTTTTTCAACCTCGTCCTTGAGTTTCTTCAACTCTGTTTCCCTTTCCTGGATAAGGTTTTTGTTCTTTTCGTAGAGCTTTTTAAAATCCTCCGCGGCCTTCTTTCCAGCATCTGAATTAAGCATCACCTCTCTTATGTCAACAAATCCCGTTTTTTCACTCGCCATGGCAGCAGGCAAGGTCAGGACGAACACCAGTACCATTATAAGTATACCTAAAATCGCCAAACTAAATTTTTTCATCAAAGTTTCTCCCTCCTATTAGTTATCAGTTATCAGTTATCAGTTATCAGTTATCAGTTATTAATTGTCAGTTATCAGAAGTTGTCACCGTCCCCTGTTCCCTGACCCCTATTCCCCGATTCCTGACCCCTGTACTGTGCTACATAAACATCCCGATGGTAAATTCCCACCGGCTTGCCGGCTCACCCTCCTTTCTGTCGAGGACATAACCCCATTCAAGCCTTAAGGGACCGATAGGCGAATACCAGCGGATACCGGCACCGGCGGTTTTTCTCAAGTCACCTAAACGGTAACCGCTTTCCCAGGCATTGCCTGTATCGAAAAATACAACCCCTTTCATCCCGGCGCTTTTGATCAGGGGGAAGAGGAACTCTGCATTTACATTAAACATGGTCGTGCCGCCGATGACATCGCCTGTCCATGGGTCTTTCGGTCCCACTTCTCTCAAGCCCCTCAAGGAGTTAATTCCCCCCAGATAGAAACGTTCATAGACAGGAAGCTCCTTTCCTTCATGTGCCTGTATATACCCTCCCCGACCGCGGATGCCGAATACCACCTCGCGGAAAAGGGGGAAGAACCAGGTGGAGCTTGCCTCATATCTTGTAAAACTCGTATTCCCCTGAAGGATGGTGCCGGCGTGTTCCAGAGAAATGCTATTCTTGGAGCCTCTTGAAGGAAAGATGGGCTCATCCGTTGTATCCCTTACCAGGGTCGTGGTTATGCTGCTTGTGGTCCTCGATCCCTCCTGTGCCTGGATAAGGAAGGATACGATGGGATCAAGGTTTGAAATGGAGTTAGTTGACAGTCTGTAGCCTATATAACCGGTAACGTATTCCCGGAGAGGGTAACCAAAGGTGATCCCAAAACCTTTGGAGTCGAGATCATAGGAATCATATTCCCTGATTAAATTCCAGAGATCGAATTTACTCCACAGCGGGATATCAAAGAGCCACGGCTCTATAAAAGAGACATCATAACTGGTCACCCTTGAACCCAGGTGGACCTTGAGGCTTAAACTCTGACCTCTGCCGAAAAGATTTTGCTGGGAGATCTGACCTGTGATAACAGCCTGGTCTATGGCGCTGTATCCGGCGCCGACGCTGAAAAACCCTGTTGGTTTCTCCTTGATATGTATGTTAACGTCCGTCAGGGTTTCATCCGGTCCCTTTTCTGTTTGAAAGTTAACCTCTTCAAAGTATCTGAGGCGGTTGAGGGCCATGTAACTTCTCTTTAATTTACTACTATTGTACAGATCCCCTTCCACAACGGCAAGCTGTCTCCTTATCACCTTATCCCTTGTCTTGGTGTTGCCGGTGATGGTTATTCTATTGAAGTAGACCTGATTACCCTTTGTTATGTTATAGGTCACGTCCACCGTTTGTTCTTTCTCATGTGGCACGGTACGGGGGGTGACATCGGCATAGGCATAACCTTCATCGCTACAGACCTGTGTGAGGTATTCAATATCCTTTATGACTGATGCCCTGTCAAAATATTCCTTCTTGTTGATTTGCATGTTTTTCAGAAGGGAAGGACGCGGCAATTTCGGTTCATCACCTGTAATATCCACTTTTCCGACCCTGAACCGTTTACCCTCCGTAACCGGTATCTCCACATAGATCCATTTTTTGTCGTGGGTGATCTCCGGTTCACCAACCTGGGCGTTGATAAAACCATTGTTAAGGTAAAAGACCTGCAACTTGTTGATCTCCTGCTTTAGTTGTTCCTTTTTAAGGAGACCGGCATCAGTGAAAAAACGGAAGATACTCCACTCGGAGACACTTATCATCTTTTTCAGTTCTTTATCGGTGTAAGCCTGATTTCCCTCGAAGGTAATCTTTTTTATATAAAGTTTTTTGTTCTCAATGATATTGAAGATGACACGAACCACCTGGTCGTCTCCTTTCCTCTCGATAGAGTCAAGGACCTCAGCATTGCAATACCCCTTATTGTCATAGAGGGCCTTGATTTTTTCTGTATCTTCCTTGATCTTCTCCGGGTTCAGGCTTTGCCTGGTCTTGGTGGTTAAGACGGCCTCCATTTCCTCCCTGCCGATGGCCTTATTTCCCTTGATTTCGATCTCTGTGATGATGGGCTTTTCCTTCAGGATAAAGGTGATGACCTTTCCCTCCGGCGTAGCGATGACATCGGCGGTTACATCCTGAAAATAACCCATCTTATAAATGGCCTTGATATCAGAAGAGAGATCAGCCTCCGAGAAAAGGTTGCCCTTTGCACTCTTTATGACCTGGCTTATGGCACCGGCCTCGATTTTTCGATTACCTTTGAATTCGATACGGGCTATCCTTTGCTCTGCCGCTATGCTGATCATAATCTCTGTTTTGAGTTGTGTTGCAATGCGACCGATGCTCTCCAGTCCTTTACCCTGGATAAAAATAGGGGGCAGGACCTTTTCCTGCCTGATATCTATGATCCTTGCATCCACGCTGATTGTCTCCCCAAATTGGGAGAGAGACCCCATAACAGCAAATGTTGCCCCTGTATCTTTTCCTACAGTAATGGCCAATTTTTCGTTGATGCTTTTTCCCTCAATAGCCCTTGAGAGGATCTCCGAATCGATAAGTTGGATGAATTTTGCTTTCTGCAGTTCCGTCGTGATTCCTGTATGAATTGCTTTCTTGAGATCGGTGGCGTTGGCCTTACTATATATATCAAAGGGGAAAATGGCGATTTTTTTGACATCTTCTGCAAAGACCTTCTGGGAGGTGAAAAGCAGAAACATCATAAGTACGCACAGAACATGTATGGATATAAAAACTTTTTTATTCATCGGTAACGATCTTTCCATCCCGCAGGCCGATGCTTCGAGACATCCGGTCTGCCAGTGATTTATTGTGGGTTACCACGACTAAGATAATATGTTTAGTTATGTTAAGTTCCAATAGAATATCTTCTATCTTCTTTCCGGTCTGTGTGTCAAGGTTTCCTATGGGTTCATCGGCTAAAAGTATTTCCGGCTCCATGATGAGAGCCCTGGCTATAGCGACCCGCTGTTGTTCACCTCCTGAGAGCTCCCCGGGCCGATGAGTTATCCTATCACCAAGCCCCAATTCATTCAAGATAACTTCCGCCCTTTCCCTTGCCTCATGCTTTGATAAACCATTAATCAGGGCAGGCATCATTGTATTTTCCAGGCTGTTAAACTCCGGGAGGAGGTTGTGGAATTGAAATACAAAGCCGATTTTTCTGTTTCGGAATACTGCCAGTTTTTTCTCTTGCCAGGCAAAAACATTCATATCATCGTAGAGGAGGGTGCCGGAGGTGGGGTGATCAAGGGTCCCAAGGACATGGAGGAGAGTGCTTTTCCCTGCGCCGGAAACACCCCAGATGGCTATGGATTCCCCCCGGGCAATATCAAGGTTCAATCCTTTTAAGACCTCGATCTTATTGCCGTTCTTGAAAAATGTTTTGCTAATGTTTCTCAGTTTTATCATTCAGGGGTCAGGGGTCAGGGGTCAGGGGTTCAAAACCTTTGAACCTTGAACCCTGAACTATTCGTTCACTCGTATCTGAGAGCCTCAGCCGGGTCCAGCCTGGAGGCCCTCCACGACGGGTAGATCGTTGACAGGAAACATATCAGCATTGTCCCCACGACAATAATGGACACATCTACGTAGTTGACCCGGGAGGGGAGTTCGCTTAAGTAATAAACGTCCGGCGACAGTATCTTGAATTTGAATAAATTTTCAATGACGTGAGACAATTTTTTTATGTTTAAGGCAATGGAGAGCCCCCCCAGACAACCGAAGAAAGTACCAAGGGCGCCGATTATCAACCCCTGGAGGATAAATATTTTCATGATACTTTTTGAGGTAGCCCCCATGGATTTTAAGATAGCGATTTCCCTGTTTTTTCCCATGACCACCATAATCAGGATACTTATGATATTAAAAGCGGCAACCAGAACGATAAGACTGAGGATGATAAACATGACCCTCTTTTCAAGCTTCAGCGCGGAAAAGAGATTTTTATTCATTTCCATCCAGTTCCTGGCCAGGTAAGGGTATCCGAGTTTCCTTTCCATGACTTTTGCAATAATATCGGCCTTATAGATATCGTTGACCCTGATTTCAATGCCGGTGACATTATCGTCCATGTTCAGGAATTCCTGGCAATCTTTGAGGGCGAGACAGGCCAGCGTTGAGTCATACTCATAGAACCCGGAATCAAAAACCCCCACCACGAGAAACTTCTTCATGCGGGGCACCATTCCCAGGGGGGTAGGAACCCCCATGGGTGATATAAGATTGACCACATCAAAGAGAAAAATCCCCAAATTTTTTGCCAGTTCCTTTCCCACGATAATGCCGGGAAGACCGGCCAAACTGCTGTCAAGTCTAAGATTAACCCGATGTTTTTCCGAAAGGTAGTCAGCGCTCCCTTCCTTCATCCTTCCTATATTGATGACTTTAAAGGCGCCCGCCTCCACTGTCAGTCCCTTCAGTACCACGCCGCTGACACTTTCTCCGTTTTTTAACATCGCCTGGCCGTATATGAAAGGTGTCACCGCCACGACACCATCAACACGGGCACAATCTTTCATGATCTTTTGATAATTCCTCATTGTCCCGCTGTATTCCGTCAGGACGACGTGCGAATTAATCCCCAGGATCTTATCCCGCAGGTCGGTCTCAAAACCGTTCATCACGGCAAGGACAACAATCAGCGCGGCGACACCAAGGAAAATCCCCACCATGGAAATGAAGGTGATAATGGAAACAAAGACCTGTTTTCGCCCGGCCTTTAAGTATCGGAGACTGATAAAAAGTTCAAAAGACATTTAGCCTTCTTTTGTCCTCATATGGGGGAAGAGAATAACATCCCTGATGGAGGGACAATCCGTAAAGAGCATGACCATCCTGTCGATACCAACCCCTTCCCCTGCTGCGGGAGGCATTCCGTATTCGAGGACTTTGATATAATCCTCGTCCATTTCATGGGCCTCTTCATCTCCAGCCTCTCTCTCCTTCCTCTGCATCAGAAACCGCTCCCGCTGGTCTATGGGATCGTTCAACTCAGAGAAGGCATTGGCGATCTCTTTTCCATAGATGAAGAGTTCAAAGCGATCAGTAACATCATGATTTTCGGTATTTCTCCTTGCCAGGGGTGAGACGAGAACGGGATAATGGGTGACGAAATGGGGTTGAATGAGCTTTTTTTCTACCGTTTCATCGAAGATGGCCATTATTACCTTCCCCAGGGGTTCGCTGTCCCTGACGGGCAATCCTAATTTCCTGGCACAGGCAATGGCTTTAAGGGGGTCTTCAAGAATGTCAGGGGCGATCTTACCGTGTCGGATAATCGCCTCCCTCACGGGTATGCGCGGCCACGGCGGTGTCAGATCTATCTCTGTGCCCTGGTATTGAAAATTCAGAGAACCGAAAATTTCCCGGGCGATGAAGGTAAACATTTCTTCCGTCATGATCATCAGATCTTCGTAGGTTGCATAGGCCTGATAGAATTCCATCATGGTAAATTCGGGATTATGAAAGGTAGAAATCCCTTCGTTTCGGAAATTTCTATTTATTTCGTAGACCCTTTCCAGACCTCCCGTAATCAAACGTTTTAGGTACAACTCCGGTGCTATCCTCAGATAAAAGTCCATCCCGAGGGCATTATGGTGGGTTTTAAAGGGACGCGCCATCGCACCACCAGCCTTTGGCTGCATCATGGGGGTTTCCACCTCGAGAAACTCCCGCTCCTCCATAAACTGCCGGATGAGCTGAATGATGCGACTTCGCTTGTAAAATACATCTTTTACCTTGGGGTTGACAATCAGGTCGAGATATCTCTGCCGGTATCTTACCTCAACATCTGTGAGGCCGTGCCATTTCTCCGGCAGTGGTCTGATAGCCTTTGATAAGAGGCGAAGTTTATCCACTTCTATCGTTAATTCACCGGTTTTTGTCTTGAAGATCCCTCCTGCGATGAAAATGATATCTCCAATGTCGAGTCGTTTAAGGAGAGAAAAGGTGTTATCGCCGAGAGCGTTCTTATTGATATAGCCCTGAATCCTGCCCTTTCTGTCCTGGAGATCAACAAATGCCGCCTTACCGAAGTTCCTTACAGCCATCAACCTTCCTGCCAGGGTAAAGCTCTCATTGATCCTGGCGAGGGCATCATGGTCCATCCCGTCAAACCTGCTCAGGATGGATGCCGTTGTATCCCTGACCCGCACATCATTAGCATACAGTCCTATGCCGTCAGCCTTCAGGGATGCTGTCTTTTCCATACGCTTTTTTAGAAGCTCACCCTCTTCCATAAACCATTTATCCTACTGAACGAAGTGAAGTATCTTTGTCTTTGACACTACTTAAGATAAATATAAATCATGCTTGACTATATTTTTTTTCCGGATTAGTCAAGCATGATTTGAGATTAATTGACCAGAGGCCATCCGGGGTTTGAAGTAGAAACAAATTTTTTCCAAATCAGGGGAGGAAAAAGAGAGGGTTTCGGGCCTTATTTTTATGACGGATTTCAAAGCATAGATAGCCTTCTCCTTTTTTTTCTGATTTACCTAAGAGGGCAATCTTATCGCCTTTTCTTACCTTATCATCAGCTTCTCTTATTCTACATCCTAAATTAGTATAAACCGTCATATAGCTATCCTCATGTTTAATAATCATTGTTTCACCATAGTCTTTAAGTGAAGCAGAGAAAATCACTGTTCCACCTGCCGCAGCCAGGACAGGTGTTCCCTCCATCGCCGCTATCGTAACACCGTTATAATACATCCCGTTTGGCTGGATTCCAAATCGCGATATCACCTTTCCCGTTACCGGCCAAATAAAGCGCTTTCTGTCAAACTGGATCGGTTGTTTCCTTTCGCCACCGGTTTTTTGTTTAACCGTTTGTTCGGTCTTCTCTGTGGATGGCGGAGGTTCCTCTTTAACTGATACCTGCGAGGTATTGACATCCCCTTCGGGAGGTTTTGCCACGGGGCTGCTCTCCTGTTTTTTATCCATCCTAACAGGAACTTCTGATCTTCTCGCCGAAGGGATAATATTATCAATTACCTGATTAGCATCAGGAATAAAAATAACATCGTCAACTTCAATCAGATTCGGATCGCTGATATCATTGATCTCTGCCAGATCCTGGACACTGGCCTGGTAAGCGCGTGCAATACTCCAGAGAGTTTCGCCGCTTTTTATCCTGTGGTACACCCCCCTTGTCTGTCTGGTTTTGCTGGAACTTTTCGACCACTCCGCCGCCCATGGCATACAGGCAGAAAAGGACAAGCATATCAACAACAATACCATGATTTTTCTGGACTGGAACATATTGAGACCCTTAAAAATTCTTATTATCTCAATCCTTCCATCCCCAATCCCCTACAAGACTCACGAAACGGCACCCGCCCAAATCTTCCTTCTTTACATCATTTACATCCTCAGACAGACGGGTCAACCTGATCAGTGTTTGGGAATAGCGGTCGCCTACAGGCAGGACGAGTCTTCCCCCCTTGGAAAGTTGCTCCAGCAGAATTCTGGGAATATCGGGGGCGCCTGCCGTCACAATAACGGCATCGAAGGGAGATTCTTCTCTCCACCCGTAGGTACCATCCCCCACCCTGATGGCCACATTAAAATAATTAAGGGAATCGAGTAGTTTTCTAGTCTTACTGGCCAGAGATGCGATGCGTTCAATGGAAAATACCCTCTCGGCAAGTTCCGCCAGGACGGCAGTCTGATATCCAGAACCGGTTCCTATCTCGAGGGCCCTTTCTTTCCCTGTGAGTTCCAGGGCCTCAGTCATGAGAGCAACAATATAAGGTTGAGATATGGTCTGCCCTTCGCCTATGGGAAGGGGACTATCCAAGTATGCCTGGTCCATCAAACCTTCATCTACGAAAAGATGTCTGGGGATTGTTTCCATAGCCTTTAATACACGCGGATCCGTAATACCCCTCGACCGGATCTGAGAATCAACCATCCTTATTCTCTGCTTTCTGTACCTGTCCATATATAATTCCTGCAGAAATCTCTTCTTTGCGTATTTTGCGGGCATCTTTTATCACACAACAATCCCGTTTTCAATGGAAAAACCCGCACCAGAAGTAACTAAGTCGTAAGTCATAATAAAGTTGTACTTTACAGTTCTATTGTATTTCGTTAAACTAATACTGTCGGTTTGCGGGAATGTAAGCCCCGTGGCAGAAAGGAGCTTAAGTCATGGAGGTAAAGATTGCCAATGGTACCCTGGCCCTTGTAGAGGGGAATATTACCTGTGAAGAAACAGATGCTATTGTAAACGCCGCCAACACGAGACTCATGGGAGGCGCTGGCGTTGATGGCGCCATACATCGTGCCGGGGGACCTTCCATCATGGAAGAATGCAGAAAAATCGGAGGCTGTCCCACAGGGCAGGCCGTTATTACAACAGGTGGGGATCTGAAGGCAAAATACGTCATCCACACCGTTGGTCCCATTTATCAGGACGGGACAAAAGGCGAGGCAGAACTCTTGAAGAGCGCCTATCTTTCAAGCATTAAACTCGCTTCGACGAAGGGGTTGAAAAGCATTTCCTTCCCGGCGATAAGCACAGGAGCTTATGCCTATCCGCTGAAGGAGGCGGCGCAAATTGCCCTCAAAACAGCCATGGATTACCTCAGGGAATACAGCGATATTGAGCTTATTCGTTTCGTTCTCTTCGGTCGCAAGACCTATGACACTTTTAGAGAAGAACTGAGAAAACTTATATAAACATGAGAGGAACGTATGACAATTGAATTCTTTAAAATGAGTGGCAGCGGAAACGATTTCATCCTTATTGACAACAGAGACCACTCCGTAGTCGTGGAGAACCTCGAAAGACTTGCCAGAACTATCTGCGAGAGAAAAGTCTCTGTGGGAGCAGATGGTTTGATCATCATCGAGAATTCCGACAGGGCCGATTTCCGCTGGAGGTTTTTCAACGCCGACGGCAGTGAAGTAGAAATGTGCGGCAATGGAGGGCGATGTGCCGCCCGTTTTGCCAGTATCAAAGGCATCGCTAAAGAAAAGATGTCCTTTGAAACCGTGGCCGGCCTCATTGATGCCGAGGTAAAGGGCGATACGGTCAAACTGAGATTAACCGCCCCGTATCATTTACGGATAGATTATCCGATCAACATCGAGGATCGGAAATACGAAGTCAGCAGTATTAATACCGGCGTTCCCCATGTGGTACATTTTGTCCATGACCTCGATCATTACGACGTGTTTCATGTCGGTCGGGCGATTCGCTGTCATCCACATTATCGTCCCCAGGGAACGAATGCAAATTTTGTGGAGTCACTTGACAGACATACCATCGGGATTAGAACCTATGAAAGGGGTGTGGAGGATGAGACCCTGGCCTGCGGCACCGGTGCGGTCGCCTCGGCCCTGATATCTTCCTCAAAGGGGTTGATCGAATCACCCGTGGAAGTCAGGGTAAAAAGTGGGGAGGTTCTTAAAGTTTACTTTGAAAGAACAGAAGGGGGATTCGAAAATATCTATCTCGAAGGTAAAACAAAAATAGTCTATCAGGGCTTCCTCTGGGAAGAAAAGTCATAAGAGGAGGGCCACGCTCCGTCGTGGCCTAAGACATAAGACGTAAGACGTATGACATAGATAGAAGGAGGAACATGAATTTGCAGACAGCCGACCGCTTGAAAAAAATCCCACCCTATCTTTTTGTGGAGCTGAGAAAAAAAATAAGCCGGGCAAAGGCCGAGGGTGTGGACGTAATCAGTCTTGCCATCGGTGATCCCGTGGAGCCAACACCCGGCCCCATTATTGATGAACTCTGTCTTAGAGCAAGAGATCCGGAAAATCACCGTTATCCGACAGATGAAGAAAGGGGGATGCTTGTCTTCCGGCAGGAGGTTGCCCAATGGTACAGCGTCCGCTACGGCGTATCCCTGCATCATGGTAATGAAATTTTGGGACTCATCGGCTCCAAGGAGGGTTGCCACCACTTTATTCTTGCCTGCATCAACCCGGGGGACGTGGTCCTGATGACAGACCCCGGCTACCCCGCCTACCGGGCAAGTATTCTGATGGGAGGAGGAGAGCCTTACTCCATGCCGATTCTGGCCGAAAACGGTTATCTTCCCATTTTTGAGGATATCGCCCTTCAGGTCCTGAGAAAGGCGCGGGCAATGTTTCTCAACTACCCCAATAATCCAACCGGCGCCTGCGCCGACATGGCGTTTTTTGATCGTGTGGTAAAGTTTGCCAAAGCACACGATATTGCCGTTTGTTACGACAATCCATACAGTGAAATCGTCTTTGACGGTCAGAAAAGATTAAGCTTCTTAATGGCCGAGGGGGCAAAAGAAGTGGGGGTAGAGTTAAATTCCCTCTCCAAGCCCTACAATATGACAGGCTGGCGGATCGGCATGGCGCTCGGGAACTCTGGGATCATTGCCGCAATGAGTAAAGTGAAGGAGAATACCGACTCCGGCATTTTTAATCCCATCCAGTATGCAGCTATCCATGCCCTGAAGCATGAAGGGGCGGCCATAGACCACATGTTGAGTATTTATGCACACAGGCGGAAAATGGTACTGGAAACCCTCAGCCGTATCGGGATTACCTTTGATCCCCCCAAAGGGACCTTCTACCTCTGGGTACCGACACCGTCAGGTATGAATTCCCTCGAATTTACCAACTATCTGTTTGAAAAAACAGCCGTTGTCGTCGCTGCAGGTACAGCCTACGGCCAGTACGGAGAGGGTTACATCCGGATATCCCTTACCGTCCCCGATGACAGGCTCAGGGAAGCGATGGCACGGATCGAGAAAGAATTCGGTGTAACTATTCAGCCACCAAGGCACAAAGACCCAAAGAGAAGATGGATATAAATTGAATAACGGAGTTTTCTCATTAATTTCAATGTGCAATGCATTAAAAAGGCTATTATAAAGAATTAATTCTATAATCTTGGTGCCTTTGTGCCTTTGTGGCAAGATACCTGAGTAGTTACGAATTCGGTTAGAAAAATAACGTCATAGTGACGTTCTT
>MNZP01000091.1 GCA_001873675.1 Syntrophaceae bacterium CG2_30_49_12
TTAAATCCGTATATCAATTTCCACCGGCCTTGTTTCTTCCCGGTGTCTGTTATTGACCACAGAGGCAAAATCAAGAAAACCTATCCTGAGTTTAAAAATGTAGTTGCCCAATTTATTGGGCAATTGTGCCTGATGAATCAGGCAACTACGAAAATTTGGGGGTGAAACATCCCTAAATCGCCCAACCCTGAATCAAGTTCAGGGCAAAATTAAACAGCCTATATCCTTATGAGGAGGTGATGACACCCCATGAACGACTGAAATCTGTACCCCAGGCTGAGAGTTACCTGCGTCCCGGCGTAAGTCTGGAAAAACTGTGGACAATCGCCAACCCTGAAACAAGTTCAGGGGACAATCAATTTGCAGAAAGGATGGTGAATGCTCGTTCCACGCTTCACTCGCAATGACAGGGGGAAATTTGTGCAACGATTTATGCGGTTAACTATAGTTACTCTAATGGCTTTAATGTCAGGAGCTTCTTGGCAATCTTAGGATATTTGGTGATAAACAGTAATTCCTCCTCAACCAGCGGCTTTTGTGCCTCGACATTAGCATATCTTACCAATTCCAGAATCATCTCTGCTTCTTTGGCATCAGCGAAAGTCACTGCCATTTTGCCCATTATATGTCTGAATCCCGATATGCCACTATATTCACCTGAACATATCTCCCGTCCAGTCTCTACCAACTCTGGCTCACCTCTGCCCAGTTCAGTGTAATTATATAGTTCGTAGTTCTGGGGGTCTTTTAACACGCCATCGGCATGAATGCCGGAGGCATGAGCAAAGGCGTTCGCCCCCATACCAGGCTGGTTTACGGGGATAGGAACCCCAAAAGCATAGCTAGCAAACTTGGCTATTTTCCATGCTCTGGTCAAGTCAATTGGTTTAACCAATTTATATCTTTCCGCAAATCCTTTGGACTTGGTTACAGCAAGAACTGTAGCCACAAGATCAGCGTTACCAGCCCTTTCCCCCATTCCATTAACCGTGGTATTGATATAGACATCCTGTCCCCCGTCTATAGCTCCTTTAGCTCCGGCAAGAGAATTAGCTACAGCCATCCCCAGGTCACTATGACAATGTATTTCAATGGGCATCCCTCCATTCTCTGCCAGTATCTTGACGGCTTCATAAATAGTGAAGGAGTTATCATAGCCAAGCGTATCGCAATAGCGAAATCTATCGGCCCCGTGTTCCTTGGCCGCCAGAGCAAATCTCACCAAAAAATCTATATCTGTTCTGGAAGCATCCTCAGCATTTACTCCTATGCTTTCAGCCCCGTAGGCTCGGGCAGCTTCCACAGCATCCACCATGGTTTTAAGAATATCCTCTTTAGTCTTTTTGCCCAGGAATTTTCCGTTGATCATCTGTTCCGAGGTAGAAATAGATAAGTTGAGATGTTTAATACCAGGAACAAATTTGAAGGCTGTCGCCACATCGCTAGTAGTCGCTCTTACCCACCCGCTTAAACGGATAGGTTGTAGAACTCCTGTCTCCGCCAGCTCCAGATTGGCTTGAAGATAGAATTGCTCATGTCTTGTTGTTGGGAAGCCAAATTCAGATTGAAAGACACCCATCTCATTCAAATACAGATTTATCATAGTTTTTTCCAGCTTAGATAGCCCCAAATGCGCCGTTTGAACACCATCACGATTAGTAACATCTATAAAATAAATCCCAGGCATACTTATTCACCCCCAGTTTAAAACTAAAAAATAAATTTAGCATTATTCCCTTTCATAATCAAATTGTTTACATCGCTATGTAGTATAATGGTGAAAAGGGCATGGCAAAAATAAAAACAGGTATTATAAATGTTACCGGGTATATCGGCGCTGAGTTAGCTCGCCTGCTCTATCAGCACCCTCAGGTAGAAGTTAAGTCGATTACAGGACGAAGTGCCGCGGGTCAAAGGCTTGGCGATGTTTTCCCTTCCCTCGATACCATGGAGCATAGCATAGAGAGTGACCTTGACAAAGATATTGACATTGCCTTCTCGGCAATGCCCCATAAAAGCAGTGTAGACATAGTGCCTTCCTTACTAAAGCAAGGTATGAAGGTTATTGATATTAGTGCTGATTTCAGGTTAAAGAATGCTGGCGCATATCCCAAATGGTACGGGTTCAGCCATCCGGCAGCGGAATTACTGCAGAAGGCAGTTTATGGCTTGCCCGAATTACACAGAGACAAAATTGCTTCGGCGTCGTTAGTTGCTAACCCCGGTTGTTACAGTACTAGTGCTATACTGGCGCTGGCACCGGTAGTTAAAAAAGGGCTCATTTCCCCCGATATAATAATAGACAGTAAATCAGGTGTTTCTGGCGCCGGGAGAAGCCTCAGTTTAGCCACTCATTATTCTGAAGCGAATGAAAATAGCTGTGCCTATTCTCTTGAAGGGCACCGGCACCTGCCGGAAATAGAGCAAGAATTAGGGATGCTGAATTCTGAGCTTTCATTGTCAATAACCTTTGTACCCCACCTGGTGCCAATGACCCGAGGTATACTAAGTACCTGTTATGCTAAATTAAAAAAACAGTTGGAAAAGGAATTTTTAGTCCAGCTTTATCTTGACTTTTATAAAGAGTCTCCTTTTATCCGGGTAACGAATAAACCACCCCAAACCAAGCACGTCTGGGGCAGTAACTTTTGCCTTATTTATCCCACTTTAGATATGAACACAGGTAGATTGATAGTCATTAGTTGCCTCGATAATCTGGTAAAAGGTGGGGCAGGACAAGCTGTTCAAAACATGAACCTTATGTTCAACTTACCCGAGACCAGCGGACTTGAAAGTCTCCCTATTTACCCCTAGAATATAAGGCTCGCCCTCATCGTCTAGTGGTCTAGGACATCAGCCTTTCAAGCTGGAGATCAGGGGTTCGAATCCCCTTGGGGGCACTCTATTTCCGTCCGTAAGTCTCGTGGAATACTATTTCAGAAGGTTCCTTCCTGGGCGGTGTTTTCCCTGTCCTTTCTGGATAACCCAAGGGAGTCATTGCCACTACGGCTACTCCCTGCGGTACTTTCAAAATTTGAGCTACGTCTTGAGCATTGAAGGCACCAACATGCACTGTTCCCAAACCAAACGAATGGGCAGCTAAAACAAGGTTTTGCATAGCTAAAGCTACGTCAAACATATACCAGTCACCTTTGTCCGTGCTAGCGATACCCTCCTTAAAGCCAGACTTTCCCAGTTCGGCACAAGCTACAATAACTACAGGTGCCTCTTTAATAGCAGAACGCGACGGATTCCACGATGTTAGTGTTTCGGCTAGCCGGGATTTTGTTGCCTCATCTTTAACTACTATAAACCTCCAGCATTGGGTATTACCCCAGGAGGGGGCCCAGCGGGCTGCTTCCAGCACTGTATTAATCTTCTCTTCCTCTACAGGCTCAGATTTGTAATGGCGAATACTTCGCCTCGCTTTTATTGCTTGCAGGACTTCCATAATCTTTAAACCTCCGTTATGTATTTCCTATTCCTTCCAGGCACCTTCACCAATAAGAGGCACAAAATAGCAACCGCCAAGATTTTCTACTTT
>MNZP01000097.1 GCA_001873675.1 Syntrophaceae bacterium CG2_30_49_12
CAGGCAATACTTCCTTTACAGGTGACATAATTGTGCAGTGGGTTTTGTATTTTTCCTTTGGTTTTCCGGGCATCCAGGTGTAGGGCATATCTAAATCCTCCGTAATATTAAGTAGTTACGGAAAATTGCCCACTAAATGCCTGAAATGTCAAGTAAAATCTTCATAAGGATGCAAATTTTTTTCACAAAAAACCAAACGAATACTTTGAACCAAAATTTAACCGTTTATGCAAAATCCTAACCGGACATTGCTGGATGAAAAGAGATTACGTAATGGTGAGGGTTATTTTTTTGGTTTTGTGTTTTTTATTGGGTATGGGCGGCCCTGCTTTTACCGCTGAGGCGCCCAAAGCAGCAGCGCCGGCAGGGCTAATCCCCTCTTCGTATAAAGAATTTAACATTGGCGATGTGAAGATCAAGTTTGGAGCGGATGATCGTATCCGCTATGAGAACAGGCAGGATTTCAAATTTGGGGATGCTACTACACCTGGCAACGATGATGGCCTTTGGTATAATCGCTTCAGGATTAACATGAATGTGGCCTACCAAAATTTTACCGCTTTTGTGGAAGGGCTGCAGAATGACGATTGGCACGACGAGATAAAACCAGCGAAGCAGCGGGACGAACTTGATCTTCACCAGGCATATCTAAAATTATCCAAGCCCGGCAATCTGCCGGTAAGCCTGAAAGTCGGAAGGCAAAAATTAAGTTACGGAGCCCAACGATTGATCGCTGCGCCCGTTTGGTCCAATAACATTCGCTCCTTCGATGCAATTAGATTCACCTATAATCCGGCTTCGTTTGACATTGACTTCTTCGTCGGGACTGAGGTTATCTACGAGAATAATAAGTTTAACGATTCCAGATGGGGCAAATATCTTTACGGTGTTTATGTCACCTATAAGGGGATTCCCGGCAACGTTTTTGATCTTTACAGTATAAATGTGACTGATGAGCATGATGATCTGAGCCAGATTCAGACCTATACAAGTAAAACAGCTCCAAAAAGATATTATAGAGATATAAAACGATACACCATCGGCACCAGAGGCGAGGGAAAGATAGCTTCCACCAATTTTGGCTATGGGTATGAATTTGCCTACCAGTTTGGAGACCAAGACGCCGAAGTTACTACGGGCAACATGAAATCACAGGATATTCGCGCTTGGGCTGCCCATGCCGATGTGAATTATGCTTTTAAAGGCATTTTTAGTCAGCCGGTGATTAAGCTCGAGTACAACTACGCCACTGGCGACAGCGATCCTGCCAATGGCACTTCCAAAACCTTCGACCCCTTGTTCCAGACCAGGCATGGTCCTTACGGGCTTATAGATTTTATCAGGTGGCAAAATATGGTAGAGTATGCCGTATTTTTAGATTTTACGCCGATAAAAGATCGCGTGAAAGGTTCTCTCCAGTACCATCGGTATTATCTGGACGAAACGAACGATGCCTGGTATGGCACTGGCGGGACCAAGATGCGGTATAACGCCAAGAGTAAAAATGCGTCTGATTATTTGGGGGACGAAGTGGACATGGTCTTGAATTATAAAGTTTTCAGCTTTTTGGAGCTTGAAGGCGGATATGCCCACTTTTTTTCTGGAGACTATATTAAGGATACCGTTACGGGCGCCACAAAGTCTGCTGATGCCGATTGGTTTTATCTGCAGACGGTGATTACTTTTTAACTTGCCGAAACCCCATTTGGAGGGGCCTATGAGCGAAGAGATGATGAATACCAAAGTGGTAGCCCAATACCTCGGCATCCATGAGAAACAGGTTTATGCCCTGATCAAGGCGAAGAGGATTCCCTCGACCCGGGTTACCGGCAAGTGGGTTTTTCCTAAAAAACTGATTGATGAGTGGATTGAGCTTCACGCCCAAAAGGGGATCGGAGAAGTCAGAGAGAAGGGGAAACGTATAGAAGGAGCCCTGCTGGCCGCGGGCAGCAATGATCCCGTCCTCGATATGCTGCAGACTTACTCAAAAAAAGTCCATCCTGAATTCTATATCTTTTCAGCCAATACCGGCAGCACGGAGGGATTGAAGGCCCTCGACAGGGGATATACGGATATTGCCTGGTCGCATCTGTTTGACCCTGCCACCAGCGATTACAATATTCCCTTCCTCCCATCTTACCTTCCTCATATCAAACCTGTAGTGGTGAACTTGTTCTGCCGGGTGCTTGGTTTTATCGTAGCTCCCGATAATCCCCTCGGCATCCGCAAATTTGAAGATCTTGCACGCAAGGAGACAAATTTCATTAACCGCCAGAGTGGCTCCGGAACACGCATACTTCTCGATTATCACCTGCAGAAACTCGGGATTCCCGCTTTTAATATAAAGGGTTATGAAAAGGAAGTTTTCACCCACTTTGAAGTGGGCCTTTCCGTCCTTTCCAAAGAAGCGGACGCGGGAATTGCCACCAGCGCAATAGCGAAAATTATGGGTCTTTCCTTTGTACCGATTACCAGGGAGAGCTTTGATATGATTCTGGATCAGACCACCTTTTTTAAAAAGGGCATCCAGGCCTTCATAAAGATTCTCGATGCAAAGGATTTCCGAAACAAGGTGGCAGGCCTGGGCAGTTACGACTTCAGTAATTCTGGTGAAATCCGCTATTCCATGAGCTGATTTCATGGGAACGGAGGAAATATTTGGTTTTATGAATGGATCTTATTCTTGACGGTATTCTGAAGGCATTTAATCTTCTCTTTTCTCTGGATAGGGAAGTCTTTGCCATTACCTTGCTTTCTCTGCAGATTTCAGGACTGGCAACCATGATTAGCCTGGTCTTGGGGATCTCCCTTGGAACTGCCGTGGCATTGGCGGATTTTCCGGGCAGAAAACTGGTGGTGAGTCTCATCAATGCCGGCATGGCCTTGCCGCCGGTAGTGGTGGGCCTCTTCGTCACCATTTTTTTGTGGAGGAACGGACCATTCGGTTTCATGGGACTTCTTTATACACCAACGGGCATGATTATTGCCCAAGCAATTATTGCCACGCCCATTGTAGCCGGCATCACTTTGGCCGCCATGCAAAACCTGCCCAAAAAACTGCGCCTCCAGATACTGGCCCTCGGGGCAACGCGTTTCCAAATGCTCTGGATCCTCATGCGCGAAGCCAGGCTTCCCCTGCTGGCGGCCGTGATGGCGGGATTTGGCGGCGTTATTTCCGAAATAGGCGCGTCTATCATGGTCGGCGGCAACATTAAAGGATATTCCAGGGTGCTTACAACAGCGACGGTTATGGAAACGAGTCGGGGGAATTTTGACATGGCTATTGCCCTCGGCATTATCCTGTTATTATTTGTTTTTCTCATTAACTTAGTGCTTACTCTGATACAACAGCGGGAGAGGCCGAGATAGAAATTATGCCTTTGCTTACGGTAAATAATTTGAAGGTGGAAAGGGGCGGTATTTCTGTACTGGAAATTCCTCTTTTCTCTCTAAATGAGGGGGAAACTCTTGCCATTCTCGGACCAAACGGCGCCGGCAAGACCACCTTCCTGCTAACACTGGCCCGTCTGCTGGGATATATACAGGGGAAATTGCTCTTTAAGGGAGAGGATATTTCCCTCCCCGAGAGGACAGTTCCTTATCGTCGCCGGTTGGCTATGGTCTTCCAGGAACCATTGCTTCTCAATACTACAGTTTTTAACAATGTGGCAGCAGGTCTCAAAATACGCCGGATGA
>MNZP01000106.1 GCA_001873675.1 Syntrophaceae bacterium CG2_30_49_12
TGTGCCGATGTCTGCCCGAACCGGGCGATTATAATAGAGGTATCATCCCCAGAGGCGGCACACCGTTTACAGGAAGATGGCTGTCAACTGCCGCCGTACCGGATGTCCACGACAGGGAATGCGGAAGGAAAAACCCTCAATTCTTCGGAAAAATCGGAGGCGATTTTCCTCAAGAAGCAACATCCCCTTGATATTGATTGGACCCGATGCGACAACTGTCTCAAATGTGCTGAGGTATGCCCTGCAAAAGCTATAGTGGTCAGCGGTGAGATCAAGACCGTCGGCCAGGTGATGACGACAGTTATGAGGGATAGTAGCTTTTACCATCGCAGCAAAGGTGGAATGACTATCTCCGGGGGAGAACCGATGATGCAGTGGCAATTTACCTTGGACCTGCTGAAGGCGGCCAGGGAAAGAGGGATACACACCGCACTTGACACCACGGGCTTCGGTAAGTGGGAGATCCTTGAGCAGTTATTAGAGTACAGTAACCTGGTACTATATGATGTAAAGCACACGGATTCATCGAAACATAGAGAAGCCACCGGAGTCGGAAATGAACTGATCCTGGATAATCTGCACAAGACGGTGCGAAAGGTGACGGTGTGGGTGCGTAGGGTGGTAATCCCCGGCTATAATGACTCCCAGGAGGACGCCGAAGACTTGGCGCGCTTTGTGGCAACCATAATCCCCCCGCCTACAAAGATTTCCCTTCTTCCATATCACAAATTCGGCGAGACAAAGTACACGTCTTTGGGAAAGGTTTGTCAATATGCCAGTGTTGACCCTATACCCGATGAAAGGATCAACGAACTTAAAGATATAATCGAATCATGTTGTGACGTGAAGGTGGATATCGGGAGGTAAAGCTAAACAGTAACTACTCAGGTCGTCAGGTTCACGGTTCACGGTTCAGGGTTCAGGGTTGGTTGGCTTGCGCTCTTCATATTTCTTGAGATAGCCAGTACCAGAAATCCACAGTCTAACCTTGAACCGTGAACCCCGGAACTTTGAACCTGCGTAGTTACGATAGATTTCGATGGAGGTAGACAATGACAACAGGGAAGATCAAGAAGGTCTTGATAGCTAACAGGGGTGAAGTCGCCCTGCGTATCATAAGAACAGTCAGGGAATTGGGACTTACCGCCGTGGCGATATATGAAAAACCGGACCGTGAGGCCTATTTTATCAGGTCGGCCGACGAGGCGATCATGATCGGCGATGGTCCCAGGAAAGATTATCTCGATATTGACAGGGTCATATGGGCGGCACGGAAAACCAACGCCGATGCCATTCATCCAGGTTATGGATTTTTATCCGAAAATCCCGATCTTTCCGTAGCATGTGAAGAGGCCGGGATCATTTTTATCGGTCCTCCTCCCGAGGCCATGCGAGATCTGGGAAATAAAGTAACCGCAAGGAAGATCATGGAAAGGGCCAATATCCCCCTTATACCCGGTACGGATAACCTATGGGGAACAAATGAGGCTATTGCTTTCAGCAGAAAATATGGCTATCCCCTGATGTTAAAGGCATCGTCGGGCGGCGGCGGCAGAGGGATCAGGAAGGTTCTTGATGAGACAGAGCTTCTGACCCAGTTACCCCTGGCAAGATCGGAGGCCCTCTCCGCCTTCAATGATGACGGCATTTATCTGGAAAAATGTATTGAGGCTCCTCGACATGTGGAAATACAGATCCTCGCCGATTGTCATGGGAACATTATCCATTTGGGTTCCCGAGACTGCTCCATTCAAAGGAGGCATCAAAAACTGCTCGAGATTGCCCCGGCTGAACTCCCCGGTGAAGTCCTGAAGTCCATGTATGAAAATGCTATCAGGGTTGTTAAGGAGGCCAACTACACTAATGCGGGGACGGTTGAATTTCTCGTTGATTCTCGAACAAACGAGTTCTGGTTCATGGAGGTGAACACGAGATTACAGGTGGAGCATACGATCACGGAGGCGCTGACCCTGATAGATATTGTCAGGGAACAGATACGGATTGCGGAAGGTCATGTCCTCGATATACCACAGGAACGGATAAACATGGTAGGCAAGGCGATCCAGGTAAGGATCAACGCCGAAGACCCCCAAAATAATTTTATGCCGGAAGGGGGGAAAATTGTGGAGGTCTATCAATCACCGGGCGGCCCGGGGGTTAGACTCGATGGCGGCGTCTATCAGGGGTTCAGGATCCCTACGGAATACGATTCGTTGATGGTAAAGATGACCATCCGCGGGTACAACTGGGAACAGACGATACAGAGGCTGAAAAGGGCGCTGAACGATTTTTTAATCGTCGGCCCCAAGACTACTATCCCCTTTTATCTTGCCATCTGTGATGAACCTGATTTTAAAGCGGGAAAGTTTGATACGGGGTACCTGGACACGCACCCGGAGATTTTCAACTATCCGGAGACGGAACGGGAGATCGCCAAACTTGCCGGGGTGATTGCGGAAATTCATGTAAGAAAAACAAATCCTTATGCCTATTGAGGAGAACCTGTATGGTGAAAATATCAAGACAGACTTACGATGAAAGAATAACCCCCGGGGAATTGAAGGAAAAAGGTGTTCGTCATCTCCTCGAAAAGATCAGGAAAACGGATGGTTACTATGTTACCAATACGGAAAGGGATCTTTCCCAGTCGGATTTTAAAAACCGGGTCATGCCCCATACACAACTCCTGGTTGCCGAACAGAGGAATGACGCCGGCTACTTCTCCCTCGAAATATCCGGTGGGGCCTCCGTTCACGTGGACATGCTGCGAAAACAGATCAATCCCCTGGAAAAATTGCAGATCTTAAGCGCCAGTATGCCCGACACGTTATTTCAGACCCTCTGCCGCGGGATCAATCTG
The DNA here is from genome assembly GCA_001873675.1 of Syntrophaceae bacterium CG2_30_49_12. GTDB lineage: Bacteria > Desulfobacterota > Syntrophia > Syntrophales > CG2-30-49-12 > CG2-30-49-12. Next base: position 2,861 of record MNZP01000106.1, read on the forward strand.
TTTGGTTACCGGCCCTATCCGGAAAATGTGATTCGTTTAACGGTGCGAAGCTTCGCCCGGTATATCCACGTATGGCGGGTATTTGATTTTCTCAATTACATACCGAATATGATCCCCGTCTTTGAAGAGGTGAAGGCGGTGGGATGTATCTTAGAGCCGGCGATATGCTTTTCCACCGGACCGGAGCATACAGATGAGTTTTATGTAAAAAAGGTGGGAGAAATCCTCGATGTAACCGGAGACGATATTATCCTCTGCATAAAAAACCACGGGGGATTGGGGACACCCAAACGAATCGGCAATCTCGTAAAGGCGATCCTGGGGAAATATCCCGATCTCATCATTCATTATCATGGGCATAACACGGACGGCAATGACATCGGAAGAATCGTGGAAGCAGCGCTCTCCGGCGCCAAAATTGTGGATGCCGGTGATCACGCCTTTGTCGGTTTCTACGGCCCTCCTCCCATACTAACCGTGGTGGATACCCTTGCTGACTACGGATACCGTGCGGCGGGCATTGACCGTCAGGCTGTCATTGATACTTCCAATATATTACGGCGGGAAAGGGAATACTATAAAGATTTTGAGTCCCAGTTTTTCGGGTTTGATCCCACCGTGCAGATACATAAACTCCCCGGGGGAGCCACGAGTTCAAGTTTTGAACAGGCCGTTAAGGG
>MNZP01000021.1 GCA_001873675.1 Syntrophaceae bacterium CG2_30_49_12
TAACGATAGTCCCGAGAAATTACTACGTGGGGTAGAGTTTCAGCATATTTGGCTAATTCTTGCACATCCACTGTGCCGGCAATATTCAATCCACAATGACAGACATAAACTCCGATCCTTACCTTTTCCATTTCGTATCGCCGCTAAACTCGCTATATTATTGCCTTGTTAGTTTAAGGTTTGACAATGTCCGAAAGGGCATAAAAAAGAGACAGCTCAGGTGAAAATTTCATAGCTGTCTCTTGGCTCAATAAACAAAGGCTCTTAAAACAAACCCGTTAATCCGCTGACTTATCCATATACTCGTCTAATGTCCTGGGCTTTAGCAAGTCTCAACCTAGCGATTACAGCTCGGGAAATATTCTGCGACACGCGGTAACACATAGCAGGATTCTGGTCACAGAAATTCTGGAATTTGGTGGTATCAATAGCAACAACTTTAGCCCTTTCCACGACGACGGCCGTTGCTGTTCGCTGATATGGGAGCACCACCGTTGACCAGCCAAGAACATCGTCTTTCGAGGCAGTATAAACTGTCTTTTCTACCCCGTCTTCTTTAATCCGGACAGCTACTCTACCTGATTCAATGAAATAGATCCTCAGGGCATCGTCACTTTCTCTAAATAGGACAGTGCCTGGCTCACAAATCATCGTTTCACCAATGCTTAGTATCTTTCGTATTTCTTCGTCGCTCAGCCCATGGAATAAAGTAGCTATCCTTGCCTTTTCGCCATAAACAACCTGTTCTTCGGGAGCTTTCTCTTTTGCTGGCAGAGAGGGGCGAAGCGGCGGTACTACACCCTTGCTGGCAACATTTTTCATTACCATAGGATCAGGATTGACCGGTCCACCACAGTCTGGACGATAACAAGTAACATCGGTAAAGCTGCACCTTAAGGAGCAACCGGGACAAGTATCTGGCGGTCTATTTGCTTCCCGAATGAAATATCCACATTCAAGACACTGCCACTTTGGCATTTTAACCTCCTTTCTTCATTGTTTAAGTTAAATACATTTTAACAATTATTCCCTGCTGAGTCAAATCACCGATCCTTTCCCCCGCCATGCAGTGGCCCCAGTTCCTTTATATCTGCGGTTAACTTATTGACGACATCGACGAAATCGTCAGCGCAGGACGCGCATACCCACTCAAGCTTTACCCTTCTCGGATCGATTCCCAAATAACTCAATAGTCTCCTGAGAATTGCCACTCTTTTCTTGGCTCTGTGATTACCATATTGGTAGTGACAATCTCCAATATGACAGCCGAGAATCAGCACTCCATCTGCTCCGTGCTGTAAGGCCTTAACCACGAACTCAGGTTCTACTGCACCACTGCACATCGTGCGGATAATGTGGACGTTGGGAGCACATTTTAGTCGTGAAACTCCCGCGAGATCAGCTCCAGCATAAGAGCACCAATTGCAGAGAAAGCCCACAATCCTTGGTTCGAAACTCATGCTAACACCCCCTCTATTTCCGCCATAATCTCGTCGGCGGTGAAATAGTTATGTGTGATGGCGCCACTGGGACAAGCAGCAGCGCAAGCACCACAGCCCTGGCACAGGACTTGATTAATCCGCGATACCTTGGTGCTGTCATCGAAGAAGATGGCACTATAGGGGCACAAACGGTTACAGATTTTGCATCCGGAGCATTTAGTTTCATCAATAAACGCTGTTATTGCTGGGACCTCCATCTTCCCTCGGACAATCATTGCCAGAGCCCGAGCCGCTGCTGCTGAAGCCTGGGCTACTGTGTCCGGAATATCTTTAGGACCCTGACAACAACCAACGATGAAGATACCTTCAGACATTGTTGCCACGGGATCAAGCTTGGGATGCCTTTCCAGGAAAAAGCCATCAGCGCTGCGCCCGAGATGGAAAAGTCGGGCTACTTCTCCGGCATCTTTACGAGGCTCGAGGGCAACACACAGGATAACCATATCAACGGGGACACGAAGCATCCTTCCTAGCAGGGTATCCTCAACAAGGACAATCAGTTTCCCCTTCTCCTCTTCGCTCACGGCTTGATCAGTAACTTTAGCTACCTTCCCCCGGATAAAATTGATATTCTCTTTCTGAATGCGCTCGTAGAACTCCTCATAACCTTTGCCGAAGCAGCGCATGTCAATATACATCTGATAGACGTCAGCATTAGTTTTTTCCTTAAGCAGCTGGGCATGCTTAAGAGCATGCATGCAGCAAACACGGGAGCAATACTCATGATAGTTCTTATCCCGGCTGCCCACGCAGTGGATAATCGCCACGCTATCAGGCTGCCGGCCATCGGCAAGGATTATGTGTCCCTCAGTGGGGCCACTGGGGCTGCACAGCCTCTCGAACTCGAGACTGGTGAAAACGTTGGGATAGCGTGCATAACCATACTGAGTGATCTTGCTAGCATCAAAGGTGTCAAACCCTGTAGCGATTATAATGTTGCCTACATCCAGCTCAAAAATGAGCTCTTTTTGCTCGAAATTGATTGCTTTGGCGTCACAGAATTTCTCGCAGGCACGACAAGTCCTCTTTAGGAAGTAAGCGCAGTGCTCGGTATCAATAACCGGGATGTTAGGCACTGCCTGAGGAAACGGAGTGTAGATTGCCTTGCGCTTCCTCATGCCAACATCAAATTCACTTAGCGCTTTCCAGGGACATTTCTCCTGACAAATGCCACAGCCAATGCATTTCTCCTCATCCACATAGCGTGGCTTTCTTCTAATTTTGACCCTGAAGTTGCCTACATAGCCAGAAATCTCAACAACCTCACTATAAGTTAGAATCCTGATGAACGGGTGATGAGCAACTTCGGTCATCCTTGGCGTGAGAATGCAGGCAGCACAGTCCAATGTTGGGAAGGTTTTGTCAAACTGTGCCATATGTCCCCCGATGCTGGGTTCCCGTTCTACGAGATAAACTATTTGATTCGCGTTGGCAATCTCTAGGGCTGCCTGCATGCCAGCAATGCCACCACCGACAACCAGACTAGCCGGAAAGATTGGCACGGCGCGGATCTCTAAGGGTTCATGATGGGATACCCGATTTACTGCTGCCCGAACCATTCTTTTGGCTTTCTCGGTAAGCTCGGGGCCCGGCTCATGAAGCCAGGAGCAATGCTCGCGAATATTAGCCATCTGGAATAGATAGGGATTTAGCGCAGCACCCCGGAGCACCCCTTGGAAAGTTTTTTCGTGAAGGCGTGGAGAGCAGGAGGCCACCACCACCCGGTTGATTCCCAACTCTTTAATATCATTTTTGATGAGGTCTTGCCCTGGGTCAGAGCACATATATCCGTAGTGACGGGAAACAATTACATTGGGCAAGGTTGCCGCAAATTTGGCTACCTCTTCCACATCAACTGTGCCGGCAATGTTTGTTCCGCAGTGGCAGACATAAACACCAATTTTTACTTCTTCCATTTTCGTTCCTCCGTCATTACATTGCCTCAGCAACAAGCTCAGAGACATCTTTAACCTGGATGGTCTCTGCCTTGTCCATAGAGAGCACGCTATCCCTGTAGTTGAGGAAGCAGTAGGGACAGGCTACAGCTATTATATTGGCACCTTTCTCAAGAGCTTGCTC
>MNZP01000087.1 GCA_001873675.1 Syntrophaceae bacterium CG2_30_49_12
TTTTGAACGTTACCAATCTATTTAATGCAGTAACTATTCAGGTTCACGGTTCACGGGTTCGATTGAAATGCTTAATAATTATCTTAAACCGTTGAACCGTGAACCCTGGAACTTTGAACTTGAGTAGTTACTTGATGCACACCCTGCGCACCTGCTTGAAATCTGTTAGACCCTGGGTAGCCTTCAAAATGCCGTCCTGAAGGAGGGTGGTCATACCCTGGGAAATCGCCAGATCCCGCATCTCTTCAACAGTTGCATGTTTCTGGATCAACCTTTTAATCTCGTCTGTCCCGATGAGGAGTTCGTGGATACCCATCCTTCCCTTGTATCCCGATTTATCACAGGCATCGCACCCCTTTGGCCGGTATAGCATGAAATCATCCGTGTAGGGAATGTTCAGTCCGGTGAACAGTTCCTGTCCGTAAGTTTCCGCGATATCATTGTATTCTTCGCTCGTTGGATGATAGGCTTCTTTGCATTTTTTACAGAGCGTTCTCACGAGTCTCTGGGCAAGGATAGCAAGGAGGGCATCGGCGAAATTCAAAGGGTCTATACCCATATCGAGGAGCCTGACGATGGTCTCCGGGGCAGAGTTGGTATGGAGGGTAGAAAAAACTAGATGTCCGGTCAGTGAGGCCTCGACACCGGTTTTGGCGGTCTCAAAATCCCTCATCTCACCGACCATAATGACATCCGGATCCGCCCGGAGAAAGGCGCGCATGGCAGCGGCAAAGTCAAATCCGATCTTGGGCTGGACCTGAACCTGACGTAACCCGTACTGGGTAATTTCTACCGGATCTTCCGCCGTCCAGATCTTCCTTTCCGGTGTATTGATGTGGCGCAGCGCTGCATGCAGCGTCGTGGTTTTACCGGATCCGGTAGGGCCTACGCAAAGAATTATTCCGTAGGGCTTTCCGAGAATCTTCAAAAACTCGTTGTAATTTCTCGTTGACATTCCCATGGCGGGAAGGGGCATGGTTTCCCCCTTGGCCAGAATCCGCATCACCACGTCCTCAACACCTCCCTGTGTCGGTATCGTGGCCACGCGGAGTTCAATTTCCCCTCCCGTCGGCCTCTTAAATTTTATTTTTCCATCCTGAGGAATTCTCTTGACGGTGATATCGAGATTACACATGATCTTTATTCTGGAGACAATGGCAGCCCTGTAACTGTAAGGAATAGTTTGATAAAGGTTGCAGTCGCCGTCAATCCTGTAACGGATTTCTACATTTTTCTTATCTACATTGGGTTCAACATGGATATCTGAGGCCCCCTGTATATAGGCATCGTTGATAATCTTATTGACCAGTTGCATGATTACACTGTCCGATTCTGTGATGACTTCTCCCTCTTCTTCATGGGACTCCTCTTCCACCTCGAGCTTTCCCAGAATTTCCGTGAAGGATGACTCACCTTTGGGGGAATGGAAAAAGTGATTGATAAATTTTCTGATGTCCTTCGTCAGAGCCACATCGTATTTGACCGCTTTCGTTCTTAAGAAACTTTCAATTGTATCCCGTTTCACGATGTTGTTGGGATCATCAACGAGGACATGGATATTTCCTTCTACTCTCTCAAAAGGGACCCACAGCTCGCGGAGGAGATATTCTCGCTTCAAGTTTTTCAGCAAATCCCCTGGAATAGGATGCTTGTCATTAAATTGTATAAATTTGCAGTGATAGAATTCTTCGAAAGACCTGCCCATCTCTTCCTTCGAGATGTTGTATTTCTTCATCAGGAAAGCTTCCATAGTCTCCTTTTGTTCCCTTGCTTCCACCCATGCCTTGTCCAGTTCTTCTTCTTTCAGTAAATCACGGCTGATGAGGTAATCAAATCTCGTCCTTCTCCTCCTCACAAACCTTTCCTGGTTGTAAAAAGCAACACCAAGGACTCCAGACATCTCCTGAAGAAAAGCCTGCTCTTCCTCAGAAAATTTACCGTCTCCCCCCTTCTTATTCAGAATCTGTATAACCCCCATGAGCGTGTTGTTATGAAAAATGGGAGCGGCAAGTATCTGTCTGGTTCTAAAACCGGATTTTTTATCCCAGCTATGGTCATGGAAAAGTTCTTTATCTATACTTTTTAGTTCCTCCCTGACATAGGCATCGGCTATGTTAACAATCTTTCCTGTATTGGCCACGTATCCGGCGATACTCTTATTGCTGATGGGTAGTCTGATCTCTTTTAACTGAGCGCCTGCAAGTAACATGGAGTAAATCTCGTTCCTCAATCGGTCCACCACATAGATGGTAATCGAATGGGCGTTGAAGAGGTTTAAAATGTCTTCCTTAAGATCTACGAGAATCTGTTTTATGTTCTGGGCAGCATGGATGCGATTGGTAATATCCAGCAGTGCCTTGCGAATGAGGAGTCCCTCTTCAAGCTCTGTGAACTTTGTGCTTTTTGTCTGATCATTCATACCTTTTTCCTTGCCAATCCCATCTGTTTTCCTGTAGATAACGAAGATACATCTCTGTGGACAGGGAAAGCTGACAGGGCTTGCCACAGGGCCAATTCTCTAAAATGAGGTCAGATCCGCCCCTTTTTCCGGAGTATCTCCCTGAAAACATGGTAAAAGGCCCTGTTGTCAGTAATGCTATCCTTGATAAGCGAAGCAAGGCCACCCTTGACAATCGAATCTATATCATCCATGTTTTTCGGATTGATGACAAGATTGACGCTCCTGTTAAAGGCCGCCATGTTATCCATGTTACGGAATCTATCACTAACAAGGGCTACAAAAATCTGTCTCCTGGTACTCATGGGAAGGCTATTTAAATAGTTGAGTACATTATTGCTGTCCGCATCTTCCGTGTCAAAATTCTCATTCAAGACAACAAGATCATAGACATGAAACCGCATCCTCTTGAGGGCATCACGTGCGGATGCCGGTTCTGTAACTCGGTAACCAAGGCTTTTCACGGCATTGCTGATCTTTTCCCTCGTAGATGGATCAGGTTCACAGATCAAGGTCGTTTCACCGCCTGTTTCGAGGAAATCAAACGGCCTATCAGAAGCATCGTATGTATCTGATGCCACCTCGCTTAAAAGACTCTTCTCCTCTTCCATGGTATCGTATCCCCTTCTCCTGCCTGTTCAGAATACATATAACGCAGGCTAAAGTCTGCGGCTACCGGCTGCCTGCACCCTCTACCATTTCATCTTCGGTTTCCCATAAGCCAGATCAACTTCAAGCTTAGTAATGTTCGTTGTGGCCTCCCCCCTGGCGCTCTTTACCGAATCAATGCCACGGCCGACAATCCCCTTGTTAGATGCATAGGCCTTGGCAGTATCTTCACTGACAAGACCGTTCTTGTACAACTCGACAATATGATCATCAAATGTAATCATACCAAAGGCCTTGCCTGCCTGGATGATCTCATAAAACGTCTTTCCCTCTGATTCTCCATGCAGGATGGCGTCCTTGACACGCAGGTTGGTGCCCATGATTTCAAAGGCTGCCACCCGGCTCCCGTCCTCTTTGGGGAGAAGTCTCTGGCACACAATCCAGCGCACCGTATCAGCCAGACGAATCCGAATCTGATTTTCTTCCTCTTTAGAAAACATGCCCAATATACGATTAATCGTCTGACCGGCATCAACCGTGTGCAGCGTACTCAACACAAGATGCCCCGTTTCTGCGGCAGAAAGTCCGATCTCCATAGTTTCCCTGTCCCGCATCTCGCCTATGAGAATAACCTTTGGCGCCTGTCTGAGAGCGGCGCGAAGACCATTGGCGAAGGTATCAAAATCGGTTCCCATCTCCCGCTGGTTGAAGGTTGCCTTCTTGTGGGGATGAGCGAATTCCACCGGGTCTTCAAGGGTAACGATATGAACGGATTGTTCTTCGTTGATTTCGTTTAAAACCGCAGCAAGTGAAGTGGTTTTACCGCTACCTGTGGCGCCGGTAACGATGATAATCCCGTTTTTCTCCTTCGCTAACATGTGGAAGGCATCGGGAAGATTCAATTCCTGGCAGGTGGGAATCCTCGTCTCAAGTTTTCTCAGGACGATGGAATAATTCCCCTGCCGGGAAAAGATATTGACCCGGAAGCGGGCCTTGCCTGGTAGTTCGTAAGAAGAATCACACGAACCCTGCGCAACGAGCGTCTCCAAGAGACGGCGATCCTGATTTATCAGGTTCAGGGCGAATATCTCCGTTTGAAAAGGGGTTAGCTCGTGAAAGGGAGGTTCAAGACCCACACCGCTTAACTGCCCGGAGCTTTCCACCTGAAAAGGCTTACCAGCCGTGATGTTCAGGTCAGAGACATTTTCATGCGCATCGAGCATTTTGCTCAGTATATAATCAACTTCCTGTTTTCTCATCACGCATCTCCTGACTTGGCTACCGGTTAAGCAGCATTGAAAAGGGGTATGAAGTTAAACATTATACTTCGGTAAAATCTGTGGGTGGTGACTTTAAAAGAGATCTAAATCTGCTCTTGTCGTTACACTTTGAGTACGCATCATCCGAACTGATCCAGCCCCGGTTGTAAAGATCCATAATGGAATCATCTAAAAGTTGCATACCATATTTTTTACCTGTTTGAATCATGGAAGGGATCTGAAAGGTCTTGGATTCCCGGATCAAGTTCCGGACCGCCGAAGTGGCAATAAGGATCTCAAGGGCTACACAACGGCCTTTCTTGTCAATCCGTTTGAAGAGAACCTGGGAAATGACCGCACGGATACCATCAGCCAGGGTAGACCTGATCTGCATCTGTTCCTCGGCAGGAAAAACCTCAATGATCCGGTCAACGGTCTTGGCAGCGCTCATTGTATGGAGGGTCCCAAATACAAGGTGTCCTGTGGCTGCTGCTTCCACGGCCAACGATATGGTCTCCAGATCTCTCATCTCGCCCACCAGGATGATATCGGGATCCTCACGCAGGGCGCCACGAAGGGCGGCAGTAAAGCTCTTGGTGTGAATACCGACTTCCCTGTGGTTCACAATACAACTTTGGCTCTGGTGAACAAACTCGATAGGATCTTCAATAGTGATAATGTGATCCTTACGTGTACGATTCGCCTCATCAATGATGGCGGCAAGAGTAGTTGATTTCCCGCTTCCCGTGGGTCCCGTAACCAGGACTAATCCCCTCGGCAAAGAGGCCAGCTTGGAAATGACAGGGGGGAGACCTAACTCCTGGGCAGGAACTATCTTACTGGGAATCTCTCTGAAAACCGCCCCCACACCAAATTTTTGTTCGAAGAAATTGGCCCTATATCGTGCAAAATTGGGAATTTCATAGGCAAAATCTACGTCTCCGGTTTCTTCAAATTGTTTGATCTTATGTTCAGGCGCGATCTCATAGAGCATGGCTTTTAGATTATCATTGTCCAGCACATCAAACTTTATCCGTTCTATCTCACCACGTATCCTGATGATCGGCTGCTGCCCGGACACGAGGTGCAGGTCTGATGCACCCTGTTCATGCATCAATTGGAAAAATGCATCAATTTTTGCCATAGTATGTCTCCCTTTCTGATTTAAGAGGGGAAAGGCAGCCAAGTTACAAGGTCATCCAGCGTTGTCCTTTGACGCGCAAAATGGTTTACCGGCGAATCCCTATCAGGGTACCCAAGGGCAACGCCGATAACAAGCGATTTATTTTCAGGGATCTTCAATAATTCCCTCAGGACATCCGGGTATCTGACAGAGGCTGCCAGGATGCAGGTACCGAGTCCCCTGTCGTGGGCAAGCAGGCAGATTGTTTGTAAGATAAGTCCCACATCGAGCATGGCATATTCAACGACCAGGGTTTTGTCTATGCAGAAAAGGATCAGGCAGGGGGCATGGAAAAAGGAATACATGTCAGCGCTATACTGAAGTCGTTCCTGTTGGTCTTCCCGGGGAATGGCCAGGGAGGTTAAGACACTTTTTCCTACTTCCGTATATCTCCTTTTCAGGACTTCGGGCCAGGTCTCCGGCATTTTGATCTCTGGTGACGGCGATACACCTTCCAGTAACTTTTGGCAATTCGCCTCTCTGAATCTTTTTAGGGCCTCCCCAATGACCACGTAAATTTCCCAGGGCTGGGTGTTGCCCCATGACGGCGCCCAGCGGGCATCTTCAAGGATTTCACGAATGATTTTTTCTGAAACTTCGTCCGGTTTAAACTTACGGATACTTCTTCTCTCCCGTACGGCTGTCCTCGCATCCATCTTATGCCTCCATAACTCGCATATACTTAAAACTTAATCCTTCAGCAATGAAATGAAAGGTCGATTTAGGAAGTTATCACACACGATTTACGAATGCAAATATCAATAGTGAGTAGAAAAACTTGACAACCCGCCTTCCTTTTTCTAAACTCCATTTCGCAAAAAGCAATAATTTAGTGGTAGCTTGTTTACCGCCCAAGCAGAAAATAAAAGAATTCTTCTATTATTTTAATAAAGAGGAGGTATTACCCTTGGATTGGCAGGAAAAGTATAGCAAAAAGATGATCTCATCTGAGGAAGCGGTTGCAATGGTAAAACCCGGTGATGCGGTGGCATTCACCGCGGGTCGTGAAGCCTACGCCATAGGTTTAGCTCTCGTTTCCAGGGTAGTGGAGTTACAGGGCCAGGGTGTGAAGGTCTTCGTTCCAACGCCAGGATACGATTTTGGTTGGTATGACCCCGGCTGGGAGAATTTCTTCGATTTAACCATCATGATGGCTACGGCCACTTGCCAGCATGCCATTGATGAAAAGAGGATTGACTTCAATTTCGGGACTATAATCCCCTTTCACATGAACGAGGATATAATGGAACCCGATATCCTTCTCACCGAGGTATCGCCCCCCGATGGGAAGGGATTTTGCAGTTTCGGGCAATCACTATGGAACAAAAAAAGACATGTCAGGGCGGCTAAGCTGGTAATCGCTGAGGTAAATGCAAATCTCATCAGAACCTATGGTGATAATTTTATCCATGTCTCGGAGATAGATTACTTTGTGGAACATGTCTCCTCGGGGGCAGCCCCCGGCACCGGCTCGCTTGCCGGTAGGAAAAAAAGGACACCCGAACCCTATGTGAAAGATATTGCAGGACATGTGGGCTCCCTAATGAAGGATAGAGATACCTTTCAAATTGGCGTCGGAAGAACTACGGAACTTTTAGTTCAGCATGGTCTCCTTGATGGTAGACAGGACATGGGCTATCATTCCGAGGCCACTCCTCCAGGGATTATCACCCTGGTTCGGGAAGGGATGATAAACGGGAAATATAAGACCCTTAATGTCGGTAAGGTAACTGTTACCTCTCTTGGGGGTGGTACAAAAGAGGAGATGGAGTGGGCCACCGATAATCCAATGTTTGAATTGGTAGATGTGGCCTACCTTGAGGATATCAGGGTTATTGCCGCCCATGATAACATGGTAGCCATTAACCAGGCCCTGGCTATAGAGTTGACAGGGCAGATTACCGCTGAGGGTTTAGGCACACGGCAAGTTAGTGTCGCCGGAGGGCAGATTCCCTTCGTCTTCGGCTCATTGCTTTCCAAAGGAGGGCGTTCCATCACCGTCCTGCCATCAACGGCAAGGGTCGGGGATAGGATTACATCACGTATTATGCCCACCTTACCCGAGGGAACACCGATAACTACCCTGCGGAACTGTGCCCAGTATATAGTTACCGAATATGGGATTGCCAATCTTTGGGGCAAATCGGTGAGACAGAGAGCGGAGGAACTCATCTCCATAGCTCACCAAGATTTCCGCTCCGAGCTCAGGGCAGCAGCAAAGAAACGCTTCTGGGCATGACGATAGGTCTTATCTCTGACACTCACATACCATTCCGGGTCTTATGAAACATTGAACTTAGGACAAGGGAAAACCCCGGAACAAGCGGGCAGGAAGTGGTCCAGAAGAAAAAATAGTTGACTAAAACCTGTGGCGTGGGTATCCTTCACAGAAATATACGATAAAACTAAGATTTCAAAGGAGGTGCATCATGGCTGTTAAAGTAGCTATTAACGGTTTTGGCAGGATCGGTAGATACCTCGTCAGGGCATGCCTCGGGTACGATGACATAGAGATCGTTGCCGTTAACTCGAGAGCCAAGCCGGACACCCTCGCTCATCTTCTCAAATACGATTCGGTTCATGGAAAAATCAAGGCCGATGTTGTCGTGGAGGAAGATGCTCTCCTGGTGAACGGTAAAAGAATTAAGATCACAAACGTCAGCACGAATCTCGTCGATCTCCCCTGGGGAAAATTAGGTGTTGATATCGTCCTCGAATCAACGGGTAAGTTCAGAAAGAAAGAAGAGGTACTGGGACATCTTACCGCCGGGGCAAAGAAGGTCATCCTCTCAGCCACCGGAAAAGGGGTTGACGGCACCTTCGTGATGGGAGTCAATGAAGATACCTACGATCCGGAAAAGCATCACATCGTATCCAATGCCTCGTGTACCACGAACTGTCTCGCCCCCGTAGCCAAGGTACTCCATGACGAATTTACAATTATCAAAGGGCTCATGACCACGGCGCACTCCTACACCATGGATCAGAGGCTTCTCGATGGTTCTCATAAAGACCTGAGAAGGGCCCGGGCAGCGGCTATGTCCATAGTTCCCACATCAACGGGAGCTGCCACCGCGGTTACCGAAGTGATTCCCGCTTTAAAGGGGAAACTTGACGGACTGGCGTTAAGGGTTCCGACACCCAATGTCTCTCTGGTGGATCTGACGGTGGAGGTCGGCCGTCCGGTCACTGTCGGCGGGGTCAACGGCGCCTTGAAGGCGGCATCTGAGGGAAAATTAAAGAATATTCTGGCTTTTTGCGAGGAAGAACTGGTTTCCATAGACTTTACGAGCAGTTCCTATTCAGCCATTGTGGATGCCCCCCTGACCAAGGTGATTGGGGAAAACTTTGTCAAGGTATTTGCCTGGTACGACAATGAGAGCGGTTATGCATGCCGGATGAGGGACCTCGCCCTGTACATGGGGAGAAAGCTCTGAGTCTTCCTAAAAAGCCCGTTTTATTTATTGATCTTACGAGACCGTCACCCTTCAGGGCGTAATAATGATCAGGCCGTTTATCGCCGGCAACTGGAAAATGCATAAAACAATAGGGGAGGCGGTTGATTTTGCGTCTCGCCTGAGGAAGGCGCTTGCCGAACCCCTTGAGGCAGACGTGGTCATTGCCCCGCCCTTTACAGCCCTTTATGCTGTGGCGGAGGCGCTGAGGGGTTCAGAGATCCACATCTGTGCGCAGAACCTACACGAGGATGTCAGCGGAAGGGGGGCCTATACCGGGGAGGTGTCCGCCCCGATGCTGGCCGATGTCGGCTGCGAATATGTCATCATAGGCCATTCAGAACGCCGTACCCTGTTTGGTGAAAAGAATGGGGTAATCGTTAAAAAGATTAGAACGGCCCTAAAATTCGGTCTGAAAGCCATCCTCTGCATCGGAGAAACCCTCAATGAAAGAGATCAGGGGAAGACCTTCACCGTTGTTGAAAGGCAGATCAAAAATGGATTGAGTAATTTTATTGTTGATGATATAAAAAACGTTGTTATTGCCTATGAACCGGTCTGGGCGATCGGTACCGGTAAAACGGCAACACCGGAACAAGCCGGGGAGGTACACGCATTTATCCGCCACACGATGGAAAAGTACTCTGGAAAGGATATTTCCCGCTGTCTTGCCATCATCTATGGAGGAAGTGTCAGTCCGGATAATATCCGTGATCTGATGGCCCAGCGAGACATAAATGGCGCCTTAGTAGGAGGGGCAAGCCTGGAGATTGAATCTTTTATCAGGATCGTAAAATTTACATGAATTTTTCCCCTAAGGAGTTAATATGCATACTCTTGTGACTATCCTGCATATCTTTGCCTGCATAGTGCTTATTTGTGTCGTTCTCCTCCAGGCAGGCAAGGGGGCGGATATGGGAGCGGCTTTTGGCGGCTCAAGTCAAACTATCTTCGGAAGTGGCGGCCCGGGAACCTTTCTCGGAAAAATGACAACAGTAGTGGCCGCGGTTTTTATGTTGACATCTCTTGCCCTGTCATATGCCGTATACAAGGGGACGTCATTGATGGATAGCCACACCCCCCGACCTGCGGTTGAGAGAACGGTGCCGACACAAACAGAAAAGCGGGCCGTTCCTCTTGGTTCAGAAAAAGCGACAGGAGCTACAGAACAAAAGACAAAGACAGGAACCCCCTCATCTAAGTGAGTAATCCCGGTTGGATGCGGGAACAGCAGAAGAAGGTATTTGCCGAAGTGGTGGAATCTGGTAGACACGCTATCTTGAGGGGGTAGTGGGCTACGCCCGTCCGGGTTCAAGTCCCGGCTTCGGCATCAATTAGATTGCAGGCTTACAAATTATTTCTTTCACTTTCAGATCAAAAATATCGGCGCTGTTGGCCGGTTGGATAACCAGAGCGGTATCGGCGTCTCCGGCAGTGCCTCCGATGGAGATCACATCTTCATCAGTTCTCACCAGACCGGCATCAGCGGCCATTAGGGCCAATTCGATGGCCACCTTGGTACCCTGACCAAAGATACGGAGGGTATAGGCCATAATTTCATCCACCTGATACGTGGCGAGTTTCCTCCTCACACCACGACCAACCCCGCCAAAGGCATGTTGGCAGGTCAGCACCGTCACACCCTTTGATTCTAACTCCTGCCGGTTTTTGTCGCTTAACTCCTGGAAATTAGGTTTCACAAACCCTGTTACATGGGTTACAGCAATGATCTTAACACTTGGATCAAGGGTCTTTAAAGCCTCGAATACGGTCTTCCCACTGCATGTGGCAACCAGGACCTTCCCGAGCGAAAGCTCTATGCACCTTCTGGAAACGGCTTCCATTACCGCTTTTGTGTTTCCCTTGCCGGGTTTAAAAAAATAACGGCAGGAAACGTCGTTATACAGAGTTAATCTCTTCGCCATGACCGTTAACCTCCATTCATCTCCCCTTATGAGGGGGTAAAAGAGGGTACTACAAACGGCCGTTGTCTGTCAAAGACTTTCAACCTGTGCGATTGACAATGTTCTGCTTTATTGGCATAATTCGACAGGCTGAATAGTTACGTAACCCCTTATAATGATTCTGGTAGTCCCAAGGGGAGTTGAACCCCTGTTTCCGGCGTGAGAGGCCAGCGTCCTAACCACTAGACGATGGGACCTTGGCTGGGGGACCAGGATTCGAACCTGGGTAGTAGGATTCAGAGTCCTAAGTCCTACCGCTAGACGATCCCCCATTAAACATCGGATTTCTCATTGCTCGAAAGGCAGGTCAGTCGGTTTCTCTTTTCTCCGGGAATGACCGAACAAGCAGGACCGATAAATGAGAGCCACGCAGCACTTTGTCGGCTACACTCCCGTAAACCCAACGTTTTAACCCTGAGTGTCCGTGGGTGGCCATGACGATGAGGTCAACGGGATGTTTACGTGCGTAATCTATGATAGTCTCCGCGGCAGGTCCCATCTCTACAGCCACATGAACCTTGAACGGTTCATTGCTTATCCGGTCGCGGACCCGGACCGACTCCAGATATTCAAGTGCCTGTTTCTTATTGATCTGCCATATTTCATCAACATAAATTGCATCGTGGGTGCCGATTTCAATAACGCCTTCTATAGGCAGCACCACTTTGAGCAAAGTCACTTCCGCCAGAGAGAGTCTTGCCAGGGCAAGCGCATCTGTCAGGGCTGCCTCGGCCAGTTCGGAACCATCAAGAGGGACGAGTACATGTTTGTACTGTTTTTCCATGGCAACACCTATAGTATTTATCTCATCTATGATGATCTGAATTCTATGATTAAAATACGGTAAATACAGTCCTGTGTCAATGAAAAATTTGCTGTAAGATCATCAGAAACTGTCTTCATTCTCTTTAGCAACAGAATACTGTTTTATAGTCTTCTCGACAACAAAAGGAAGGGTAAGTAAGTAATTCCAGGACTTATTTATGCAATCATAGGCCCCAAGCTTCCTGGCCTCAACACCGATCCTTTCATCTTCATACCCTGTCATCATAATCACGGGAACGTGATACCCCTTTTCAATAATCTCTCTCAAGACCTCCAGTCCATCTAACTTTGGCAGGGTGTAGTCCAGGAGCACCACATCGTAATCCACCTTATCTAACATAGCTAAACACTCTTCTCCAAAAACAACGGTATTGATCTCAAAGCTATTATTGTGTTTAAGAAGCACCTCTTCCATTAACTCTGCGTGGTCCGGGTTGTCTTCAACTATCAATATCCTTGTAGGCTTATATCCCATAAGTGTTTCCCATATAGATAAGTGATCGGTAAAATTGAATATGCACTTATTACATTGTATTTGTCAATAATTTTATACAATTCTCGGGTTGTAGCAATCATTGTACAAAGGTTGTTATAATATTTTTATGCAAAAAAAAAGAGATAGTAACGAGTAAAGAGATTGGCTGGAAAATTAAAAGGCGGAGGAGTGAGCTTGGGATCTCACAGGAAAGCCTGGCTGAGATACTGGGTGTTACATATCAACAGGTACAGCGGTATGAAAGCGGAATAAATAGGCTCAATGTGGAAGGTATTCAGTTAATTGCAGATGCCCTTTCCATGCCTGTGTCGTATTTCTTTGAACCCGATAAAACATCAATGGTTGCAGAGGGACCATCTTCTTATCTGCCCACCGAGAAAGGTAAACTTCTGGGGTATTTCAGAAAGATTAAAGATAGTAGTTCTAAAGACCTTGTTATTCAAGTTGCCCGTCTTGCAGCAAAGGTAAATGAGCAGTCTTCCCAATAGGCATCCCACCCCCCTTCACTATACAATCAGGCTGACGGCGTAATTTTTTGTTTGACAATAAATGGCGTGGTAAGTATTACAGAACGAGACGGGTAGAAGGTGATACTATTCGGGAAGATACTGACGGGGTAGTCATTACGGTTTATCACCCGCTATTTCAAGTTGTGAAAGGAGATAATGAATGGTTGGCATAAGGTCCTACGGTGTATATATCCCCTATTACAGAATGAGCCGTGCCGAAATATTTAATGCATGGCTGACCATGCCCTCTCCCATGAAAGGGGAGAGGAGCGTGGCCAATTTTGATGAGGACAGTCTTACGATGGCTGTAGCCGCCGGTATTGACTGCCTTACTGGTTTTAAGAGAAAAGATGTTAATGCGCTTTATGCCTGTTCCACCACATTTCCTTACAGGGAAAAGCTGTCCGCGGCAACAGCGGCGGCAGCCCTTGATTTAAGCGGCAGTATCAGGACGGCGGATTTTGCCAATTCTTTACGCTGTGCCACTATTGGTCTCTCCTCGGCACTGGATGCCGTGGAAGCCGGTTCTGCCGAAACCGTTCTCCTTACTGCCTCAGATTGCAGACTCGGCGCCCCCGGGGGTGAATTTGAGCAGTCCATCGGGGATGGTGGTGTGGCCTTTCTCCTCGGGAAAGAGGAACTGATTGCTGAAGTTGAGGGACGATACACTATCACCGATGAATTTTGCGGTATGTGGCGCTCCCATGAGGATACCTTTATCCGTATGTGGGAGGACCGGATGGTGCATGATGAGGGTTATTCCAAGATTATGGAAAGGGCTCTCCGTGGCGCCCTGGAGAAGGCAGGCCTGACCATGGACAGTTTTGCCAGGGTCGTCTATGACGCACCGGCGGATATCCGCAGGCACGCCCTCCTGGCCAGAAAGCTGGACATTGGCAAGGAACAGCTTCAGAGTTCCTTTTTCGAACAGATCGGAAATACGGGTACGGCCATGGCCGGTATGATGCTGGTGGCTGCCCTGGAAGAGGCAAAGGCCGGTGACAGGATCCTCTTTGCCAGCTATGGAAATGGGGCGGATGTATTCATTTTAAGGGTTACCGACGGCATTTCAAAGGTGAGAAACAGGGGAACTTTTGTTAGACAATTGAACAATAAGAAGATGATCTATAATTATCCTGCCTATCTCAGGTGGAGAAATATCGTGGCCATGGAAAAGGCAAAACGTCCTGATCTTCAACCTACCTCCATTTCCAACCTCCGGCGGAATGCAAAGATTCTCCTTTCCCTCTATGGTGTAAAATGTAGAAAGTGCGGAACACCGCAGTACACCCAGGCGGGCCTGCTTTCATCTTACGTCATGCCTCAAAGGATCTGTGTGGAATGCGGTGCCAAAGACCAATTTGACGATTATCCTTTCTATGACAAGAGGGGAACGATTTACTCCTATACTAAAGACAACCTGGCCGCCAGTCTCGATCCTCCGCTGACCGTTGCCATCGTTGATTTTGAAGGGGGAGGCCGGGCTGCCTTTGAGATGACCGACAGGGATCCCCGGGAGGTGAAGGTAGGCATGCCGGTTGCGTTGACCTTCAGGAAACTTTTCTACGAACGGGGGATTCATAACTATTACTGGAAGGCCATTCCCATAAGTCGTAAGTCATAAGTCGTATGTCGTATGAAACTGGAAGGCTATCCCTGTAGGGAGTTAAAAAGGAGGAGATAAGAAATGTCAGGAAGCATAAGAGACAGGGTCGCTATTGTGGGTATGGGATGCACCAGGTTCGGGGAACTCTGGGATAAAAGCGCCTCCGATCTGGTTGTGGAAGCGTCGTACGAAGCCTTTGAAGACGCGGGGATAGAACCTAAAGACATCCAGGCGGCATGGGTGGGGGCGTCTTACGATATTTCGGCAAAAACAGGGATGGGATTAACCGCCCCCTTGAGATTGCAAGGGATACCGGTGACACGGATAGAAAATGCCTGTGCAACAGGGACGGACACCTTCCGTAATGCCTGTTATGCGGTAGCAGCGGGAATCTACGATGTTGTTTTAGCCCTGGGGGTGGAGAAGATCAAGGACATGGGCTTCAGCGGACTGGGGGTGGGGTACTACCCGGGCGTCTCCAATACCCAGCCGATGCTGACGGCGCCGGGGGCTTTTGCCATCTTGGCCACCCGTTACTTTGAGAAATACGGTCTGAGTTACGAAGAGGGAAAAAGGGCGCTGGGAGCGATTTCGGTGAAAAGCCATGCCAATGGTTATATGAACCCGCGGGCGCATTTTAAAAACAAAGTCACCCTGGAACAGGTAGTAAATGCGCCCATCATTGCCGAACCCCTGGGACTTTTTGATTGTTGCGGGGTCAGCGATGGGGCAGCGGCGGCAATAATTACCCGTGCCGAGATGGCTAAAAATTTCAGACCCGATCCCATTTATGTCAAGGCATTGCAGATTTCCGTCAGCGCAGATTACGGGCGTATCAGCACCGGCTACGATTTTACGGAGATAAAGGAAACTTACACCGCCGGGCAGAGGGCCTACGAAGAGGCGGGAATCAGGAATCCAAGAGAAGAAATCAGCATGGCGGAAGTCCATGATTGTTTCTCCATCACCGAACTGGTTACCATGGAAGACCTCCAGTTTTCTCCCCGCGGAAGGGCCAGGGAAGACATCGAAGCGGGGTTCTTTAACCTCGATGGCGGTCTCCCCGTGCAGCCGGATGGGGGTCTGAAGTGTTTCGGCCACCCTGTAGGCGCCTCCGGCTTAAGGATGCTTTATGAAATGTACCTCCAACTGCAGGGCCGGGCAGAAAAGAGACAGATCAAAAACCCTCGTCTTGGTCTGACCCATAATCTGGGCGGACAACCCGGGGGATGCACAATAAGCGTCTGTATCGTGGGAACAAAATAGGACAAACCACATCAAGGGGGGAAAGATGGCAATTAGAGGACCGTTAAATGGGGTCAGGGTTTTGGATCTGTCACAGGCCCATGCGGGCCCCTTCGGGACCCAGATTCTGGGAGACATGGGGGCCGAGGTGATCAAGATTGAGGCCCCGGGGAGGGGTGATGTAACCAGACTTATTTCTCCAAAGCTCAAAGGCGAAGGCTACTATGTCCTTGCCTTGAACAGAAATAAGAAGAGCCTGGCCCTGGATATGGGGACACCATCAGGGAAGGAAGCTTTTTATGACTTGGTCAGGATATCGGATGTGGTATTCGATAACTTCCGGGCGGGAGCCGTGGAGAGGCTGGGCATTGATTATGAGAACTTGAAAAAAATCAACCCTAAGATTATCTGCTGTTCTATCACGGGATTTGGTTCCACTGGCCCGTACCGGGATCGGCTTTCTTTAGACGACATTGCCCAGGGATTTGCCGGCTCGATCAGCCTCTGCGGGGAACCAGGGGGAACGCCGATGAGGCCGGGGATTCCCGTTGCCGATATCTCGGCGGGCATTTTCGGCGCCATGGGTGTGATAATCGCCCTATACGAGAGAGAACACACCGGCAAGGGACGCAAAGTGGAAACCAACCTCTTGGACGTAACAATGTTTCTCATGTCAAACCATTTTCAGAATTATTTCCTCAGCGGAAAACCTCCTGGTGCACAGGGGACAAAACACCCCGTCATGCCTCTTGGCATATACCGGACAAGGAACGGTTACATGACGGTCGGCGCCATGTGGCCCCGGATAGCCAATGTAATCAACAAAGAATGGCTTCTTAATGATCCGAGATTTGATACCACAGAAAAGAGACTTGCCAACCGGAAGGAATTTGACGACATCGTTGAGGACGCCTTCTCCCATGCGGATACGGAAGAGTGGCTGGAACGACTACAGGCGGAGGGCATCGGCGCTGCCCCGATCAATACCTTAGACAAGACAGTTATTGATCCCCAGGTGGTTTACAACGGGACAGTCATCGGCATGAACCACCCGGTATGCGGGCCTATAAGGGCAATTGCCAATCCTATCCACCTCATCGGCAGTATTGAAGGCCAGCCCGATCCTCCACCGACCTTAGGACAGCAGACCGAAGAAGTTCTTAAGGGTCTCCTTGGCTATTCCGAAGAAAAGATAAAAACAATTCAGCAGGAAGGCAAGGCACACGCGGAAGAGTTAGAGGAACGCATGCTTAAAATTTAACGCTCTGTATAAATAAATATGCTATAACTGCCGATGCCGTAAAAACCCTATATAAAATGATATTTTCTATAAATGCCGACTCCCTTGAAATAGTAACGGGCGATCCTGTCGCCTCACAGTTTATAGCTGAAACTGAAAACAAGGATCTCGGCGATATATCTTCCGGCGGCTGTGCCGCCGGCATA
>MNZP01000132.1 GCA_001873675.1 Syntrophaceae bacterium CG2_30_49_12
GGCGGATGCTTCTCCATTGCCCTTGACCGGCTCCGCTCACGCTCCGCCTATCAAGGGCAATGGAGCCGACTCCGCTTCTCAGTCTGAGAGACGCTATCGCGTGCTCTCAGACTTGCGATGCTCGCGGCTCATCCGCCGCCGTTGGGCATCATCCACTATCACAATCTTGTTGACAAAGTGTAGCCATATGGCTACAATGTTGCCATGATCGAAATTCGTAAAACCGAACATTTCGCCAAGTGGATCGACAGCCTGCAAGATATCCGTGCACGTGCACGCATTCAGGCAAGAATTGAGAGACTGGCTACGGGTAATCCTGGGGATGTTAAACCTGTGGGTGAAGGGGTTTCGGAGATGCGTATTGATCATGGTCCCGGCTATCGGGTTTATTACATACAGCATGAGCGATCAGTGATAATCTTGCTGGCTGGTGGCGATAAAAGCACGCAAGCCAGAGATATAAAAACTGCACTTCGCTTGGCACGAAATTTATAGGAGTTAAATATGGCAAAAACCGTTACAACAAAATATGAAGTCTCCGAGCACCTTCGCACTCTTCAAGAAATGGCCGCTTACCTGGAGATGTGCATTGAAGAAGCAAATGGTGATGCAGCGTTTATTACTAAAGCACTGGGGGACATCGCAAGGGCAAAAGGTATGTCTCAGGTGGCACGAGATGCCGGTTTGTCTCGGGAAAGTCTGTATAAAGCTCTCTCCGGGGAAAAAAGTCCAAGCTTCGATACCATCCTTAAAGTAATAAGTGCACTAGGTTTGAAATTGCACGCAGAAGCAGCCCGCACAACAAAATTAACAGCCCAACAAAGGCAATCCAGCCGGTCGTTTCGCTCCGGCTGATTTCTACGATAAGCTGACCGCTCGCTCCGCTCACGGCCAGCTTATCGGCGGCAGATGCTCCGCTTCTCAGTCTGAGAGAACGCTATCACGTCCTCTCAGACTTGCGATGCTCGCGGCTCATCCGCCGCCGTTGGGCGTCAATGAAAGGAGAGTAACGTGAACATTCAAAGAGACGGGAAGAATCAGATGTTCATTGAATGGGCGCAGGGGCCGAACGGCTTTAAACGAGCTTGGATTCAACGCAGAACGGATCCCGACAAAGACTGGGCAAACACCCCTGAGGGAAGATACTTGAATGTAGTTCGCATCGAGGCTCTTGGTGGCGGCCCTGCAGGAAGTGCCACTGACTTCCCAGTTTTTTCGAACCTACCAGACGAACAAATCTTAGAGGCATTCGTCACCACTGTGTCTGCAATTACTGGCTGTCCTCTTCCCCGTGAGCAGTAAGCCGCCCAACAACGGGTTCCACGGGACGTCGGCACTAACGCGCCGTCGCCCGTGAACCCGAGCGTTAGCAGTGAACAGATACATCAAACTTGAGTGAAAACAATGGCGAAATTGGGAACAAAACGTCGCCCCATTATGGCTCGCGTCCATTCTGAGGAAAAGGCAAGATATGTCGCTGAAACCTGTGCGAAACATGGTTGGCACTACATCATCGGATTCGAACCTGACAAACCGGAGGACATTTCGGATTTGGAGAGACTGTTGAATCCTCCGCAGCCAAGCGAGTCCAATAAAGTAGGCAGAAACGACCCTTGCCCATGCGGCAGCGGGAAAAAATTCAAACGATGCTGTGGAAAGGCTTGAAAGCTTTCCGATTGGATCAAACGCTAACCATTCTGTAGAATCGCTTGTTAGGCATAGAAGGAGGTCACCATGCCAAGAAGTTATGCATATAACCTAGGTCTTAGCTGGCCTGACTACCTTAAAGTGAATGAAATAAGGGGGGTTGGTGATGAAGTCAGGCAATTGCGCTACGAAGTATCTTCTTCGAATCGACAACTCATTGCTACATACGAAGAACTCCAGCGGGAACATATAGCAGCTACTAGATCTATTAGTGACGCCGTATCCTCAGGTTTTGAGCAACTGTCTTTTGATATGCAGGCCATATCCAGCGGCATTGCAGAATTAACATCAGTCTTCGAGTGGGGCTTTAGTGAGCTGCTGGCCGGTGTCGGTCATATAAATGATTCCTTGAGAGAGCTTGTTAAGATCGCCAAGACACCTGCCCAAACATGGGCGTATGAGCAATTTGAGATTGATAGAGACGGATTTCGCCAAGGGTTATACGAAGAAGCGTTAGAGTATTTGAATCGCTCTATCGAAGGGTATGGGGGCAATACAGGGTATAAGCTCGAGTATCGTTTTCACTTTTTGTTAGGAACGATCCGGCTAGGAAGCTTCCAAAACAATTCACCATCAATAGTCGATCTGGGTGAGGCAGAAAAAGCATTTCTCGCCGCAGCTAAGTATGCGAGGCATGACCAACCTAATGAAGCAGGAAGGTCTTTTTTAGCTGCGGGATGGGCGGCCTACTCTCAAGGCAAAATCCCTGAGGCGGAAAAGCTTACTGAAGAAGCAATCTCCTTATATCCAGAGCTGGGGGAAGCTTATTTTCAATTGGCAAAAATATTGATGCACCGCGGCGACCCTGAAAACGGCTTGTTACCGCTTAGAAAGGCAGTGGAGCTTGACCGTAATTACGCTATTAAAGCCAGTTCAGATGACGACTTCAGGCGGTACGATAAACAGGTCAATAGTCTGATTCAACAGATGCATAAGGAAATGCGGGAGAAATCAAAAAACGCATTGGTCGTTTTGGAAAAGAATGCGTCACAGCTTGAGAACTCACATGTTCAGGAGTTTTCGTCGAACAAATATGCGGATGTAACTCCTTTGAAGAATTCAATAAACAACGCTAAAAAGGCAGCGGGAAACAATACCTACTACGGTTACCTAGACGCTCTGTCATATTGCGAGCAAGCAAGAGATATACTTTCTAAAATAAGACAGGCCTTCTTTAACTCAGCCATTAGTGATGTACGAAGCAAACTATCAAATATCGATTCTGAGATGAGGGGCATAAAAAACTCTGATATGCGTGCTACATGGGGCTGGCTGATTGCGGTTGGTGTAATCATATCCTTCGTTTTATCGGTATCGCAGTGTAGCAACATGATGGATGCAAATAAACGCCAGGCACAAGTCCGACAACAAGCTTTTGACAGAATGCATGCTGATCTAAGAAGCAAAGGGTATAGAGATCCAGGAAGACTTACTTGGGACCAAGTGAGGCAGCATGGCTACAGTAAGGAAAAGATGCCGCCGGCAGAAGTAGGGAGTGCATTTGGTACGTGGTTCATTTACCTTTTTTTGGGTGTGGTAATTTCAGTTATTCTAGGTAACATTGCTAATGCAGCGCAGAAGAAATCAGAAATGTCAGATTTAGAAAGAGAACAATCGCGCTTAAAGAAAATCGAAGGTGAATTAGGAGAGTTGCAAATAAATGCCTAACGAGGCGCTGCACCTGACCGCTATTCCGCTGCGCTCCATAGCGGCAGGTGAGCTTGGTCGTTCACGCCGCCTGCGGCGGCGTGAATACCGAGTTGAGCTGCGCTCTCCCGATTTGTTCCCGCCGCAGGCGGCGTGAACAACCAAGCTCACCTGCCGCTATGGAGCGCAGCGGAATAGCGGTCAGGTGCAGCGCCTCGTTAGGCATTTATTTGCAACTCTCCTAATTCACCTTCGATTTTCTTTAAGCGCGATTGTTCTCTTTCTAAATCTGACATTTCTGATTTCTTCTGCGCTGCATTAGCAATGTTACCTAGAATAACTGAAATTACCACACCCAAAAAAAGGTAAATGAACCACGTACCAAATGCACTCCCTACTTCTGCCGGCGGCATCTTTTCCTTACTGTAGCCATGCTGCCTCACTTGGTCCCAAGTAAGTCTTCCTGGATCTCTATACCCTTTGCTTCTTAGATCAGCATGCATTCTGTCAAAAGCTTGTTGTCGGACTTGTGCCTGGCGTTTATTTGCATCCATCATGTTGCTACACTGCGATACCGATAAAACGAAGGATATGATTACACCAACCGCAATCAGCCAGCCCCATGTAGCACGCATATCAGAGTTTTTTATGCCCCTCATCTCAGAATCGATATTTG
>MNZP01000075.1 GCA_001873675.1 Syntrophaceae bacterium CG2_30_49_12
TACAAGAGCGGAACCATCGCGCCTATTTATCACACAGGCGAAAACGGATGCGAAAGCTTCTCAAAGAGCAGTAAGTAACGTTGTAGGGTTAAGATACTTCAGTCTTTAGCCTAAACTATTGAACATTCAGTTTATAGGCAACAATAGCGCTTTTGCCCCGACCAAGTCCACCCTGTGATAATACAAGGGCCAGCACAACTTCACTTTGCCCATCGTTGTCAATATCCTTGAACTGATAATCAGCAACATACCCATTGATCTTTCTTGTTTTCCAGTTTTCCAGCAGGCCGAGACCATCCCATTCGAGATCATATATCTCACTGGAGGTGAAAAGCCTCAAATTCTTGAAAATTCTTCCCACGGAAGATAGATTCTTTACAATAATAATCTCTTTCTTACCATCCTTAATAATGTCGTAGGTTAGAATTCTTACATTGAGATAGGTATATTTATCATCCCTATTGGAACGATTAGCGTCAGCATTTTCAAAGTAGTTGTTGCTTCCCCCAAAGACATCATCACTCCTCCAGAGCAATTCGTTACTCCCACCGAGAACATTGATCTTTGCAAGGGGCTTGTCCGTTTCTTCGTAGATACAGAGATGGTCAGTGCTATCAAGGGCAATTATTTTCCTGCCTCCACCGGCGCCTAAACTTTCCATGGTAAGACCGTATACAGAAAGCCCCGCCGGAATCTTCATTTTCCTGCCTTCCCTGTATTTGCCATGTATCCAGGCGATCTCGTAAATAGGGGTTTCAAACGGTTTATCGCTTCCCATTTTCTGTCCTAACAACAGAGGAGTATCCGAAGAAGAATCAATAACCCTCAAAAACCAGCGTAGATTCGAGGCAATCTCAACAAATCTTCCACTCTTAAATTCAAGGACAAAAGAGTTCAGCATGTTTCCCCTTAAAGAGGTGACAAATATCTCTTTTAATCCATCGTTATTAACGTCAGCCACATCCACGGATAAATAATTATCATAAGACTTTCCGGAAATCTGTTGGAGAAGATTAAACTCCTCCCCTTTTTTCTGATATATTGTGACATTGTGACTATCAATGACCACCACTTCATTTAAACCATCTTTATTGACATCACCAATATCCATACCTTTGAATTCGGTCGGATACTTCTGGCTCATCCAGAATCCCCTTCTGTCAAGAGGCTGCGCCGCATTTATAAAATCAGGATTGATTACCGAGGTAAAGGTGCCTTTTTTACTGGTTTTTATCCCGGATATAATTTCAGCTTCCCGGTCATACTGCGGGGGGGGCTGCTGCTGAGGGAGAGGGGGTGGTAACGCTACGGGGGGAAGACCAGAAGGTGGGGGAGAAGGCGTACCCAGGATATGGTAATTGATTCTCTGTGCGAAATCGCTGATCTTCGGTATGACCTCATCCATACTCTGAGACTGGGAAAAAATACCTACCGGCGATTTATAAGTAGTGATGTCTAAAAGTTTTCCGTCTATACTTAAGCTGTTGCCAATCTTTGTGATACTGCCCCAGACAACAAAATCTACATGCATTTTCTTTCCCAGACCATAAATATCGGTGAGGGTCAGTTCTTTTTCTCCTGTTTCTTTCAGGGCATCAACGACTGTCTCCTTGTTTTGCACATCTATCTTGCCATCGGCAGCGATACGGGAATAGAGCATATCCCATATGCCAGCCTGTAGATAATCAATATTTTCTGCACTGTGGACAGAGAATGGCAGAACGGCGAGTGTCGTTTTTTCCTTTGCCCATAGTTGCCCGGATACTGCTGCCAAGGCAAACAAACATATAATAAAAGCTTTCTTCATGACTTTATCTCCCGAATAAAAATGGACATGTCTTTTTTGATCTCTTCTACCATGGAAGCATCTATAGTGCAAGATTCATTTTGAGCGATATTCCTTCATTAACCGCTCCGCCTTTTCGAATACCAGCGGATATCTATGCCGGAGTTTAGAAAGAAGCCTGCGGAACAAAGGTATTTCTGGCGCCAGAATTGTTATCCCTACCAAAATGAAGAGGATTCCCTGAAGGATGGGCAAAAAAAGCCCTACGATACCCAGCACCACAAAAAACCAGCCGAGAACATGTCTCAAAATTCTCTTCATCTATTCTATTTTAAATTAAAATTTGACCTGGGGGATGGCCCTGGCCGTTGCGGGCGCCTCAAAGAAGGCTGCCTTCTCAAAACCAAACATACCTGCTAAAAGATTGGCCGGAAAGCTTCTGATCGCCACATTATACGTCTTGACCGCATCATTGTATCGCCTTCTCTCAACAGCAATCCGGTTCTCCGTTCCCGCAAGTTCGTCCTGAAGGCGGATAAAGTTCTGATTGGACTTAAGATCAGGATACCTTTCTACCACGACGAGCAGCCTGCTCAGAGCAGAAGACAATTCATTATTAGCGCTGATCTTTTCGGGTACCCTCGTTGCACCGCCTACCTTTGCCCTTGCGTTTGTGACCTCAATAAGCACATCCTTTTCCTGCTTGGCGTAACCCTTGACCGTCTCTACAAGATTCGGGATCAGGTCATACCGTCTCTGGAGTTGATTTTCCACTTGTGCCCAAGACCCCTTCACGGCCTCATCCATCAAAACGAAGGTGTTGTAGTTCCCCTTGAAAAAAGAGTAGATGGAGAAAACAACCACCAGGATAATCACAATAGCAATGATGAGATTTCTTTTTCCTTTCGTCATGTGCTCTACCTCCTGTTGTTTTTATGATTCCATGGCTGGCTATCAATAAAGAATCAAATTTTCATACGGTCAAGAATTTCTGATAATTTCTTAACTTCCCCCAGGTAGGCCCTGAAAATTGCCTGAATATCTGAGGAGGAAAAACTGCCTACACCTTCTCTGATATCTGCACATTTCAGGAAAACATCAGGATCAATGGGAAATGCCTTACCCACCACTCTGATGACCTCTCTCTTCCCCTGGGGTATTTCAATATCCTTCAGATACAGGAGGGCGTTAAAGATGGAAATAAAAGCGGTCAGGGAAACCCCGATCAGATGCTGTATCTGCTTTATCCGCCCTTTCGTTTCCAGAAAACCTTCCCGCAGAAGGAGGAGCTTCCCCTTCAGTTCCCTTTCCACCTGCAATCTGAGATAAGACGAATCAATGGATAGTTCACCCAGGACATCTTCACCGAAAACGAGGACGTGATTTCTCTTTATGTTAAGAAATTCAAGAGGATACGAATCGAGGGAAGATGTGATGTATGACTTCGTCATAAAGAGTGGGATCGCCACTCTCCTCTTTCTCCATCGGGTAACGGTGGTGATGGCCCGCCCCAGATCATCTATCCCTTCCTCGGAAAGGATCATGAGAAAATTGAGGTCTGATTTTCCCGGGACGTAATCTCCGCTGGCGCCACTCCCATAAAGGATGATAGAAAGAAGGTCATCCCCGAAGGTCTTCCTGAAATCATCAGTAATCTCTGGAAATATCTCTTCCGGTTTTTTAGGTATCTTAGCCATTTCCTCACCTCTCTT
>MNZP01000113.1 GCA_001873675.1 Syntrophaceae bacterium CG2_30_49_12
AACTTCTACAGGAGTCATGTATTCCAGATAGTCGGTGGAATCATAAACATCCCAAAACTTCCCTGCTTCCTCATAAGAAGAAAACTCCTCAGGAAGCTGATCCTTCTTCTTATTTGTAATACCTCCTTTCTGAATGGGTCATATCCCGGGCTGATATTGGCAGAGCCGCCTCAGATTTGCGAATGAAAAAGACTACTAAATATCGTCCAGTCGAGGTCTGTCCAAACGCTTCGTACACGTCTTCGCCTTTGACTCTGCCTTTCTCTACTTTTAACACGTGTGGCTCCCCAAAAATAACACTCTCGACTTCTTCGGGGATAACTCCACAAACTTCAGTTTCTCTATGAACTGTATCTTCCAAATGACTTCTCTAAGCCTCAATTCTTCTTGCAGGTCGCTTTCGTTATAGTCAAAAACCACGGCTCCTTCTGTGGCCAGACAATCCATGAAATCAAGGCGGTTCGTCTCCGCAAGTTTTGCCGACTTGCCCAGGGAAAGCCGCTTGTTTTTGTAATACCGGACGGCCAATGAGCGCCTCAGGTCCATTTCCAATACCCACGTCCCTATTTTCAGGGATGCCAGTATATCTATCGGGACGTTATAAGGTTAATTTTTCAGTTCTCATATCTGCCTCCATACTTCTGACAGGATTGTCGTCTTTTTTGAAATGACGATTTCCTTGTTTACATGATAACGAAAATTAGCGTAACTATCAACGGAAATCAAATAGCTTGATCTTTGATTTAGATAATGTATAGATAAAAAAATGCTATCTTATGTATTGACTCTAACATCCTTCGGAGAGGTGGGCCTCGTCTGGGTGTTAAGAGAAAAGGCGCCCTCCCTTGTGCGCATCTTCCTTCCTATGGAGGGGCTAAAGATGCAGGACATTATCCATCATGGTTCTCCGCACTTTACCGGCGCCGTCAGACAATCCCATGAGATCATAGAGCAGATTTCCCTGGAGATTCAGGAATACTTGTCCGGGGCGCCGGTTGTTTTTTCTTTTGAAAACCTCGACATGAGTGGCTGCAACGAATTTCAGCGGAAGGTTCTCCTTCAGAACAGGCAGATTCCACGAGGTTTTATCAGTACCTACGCTCGCCTGGCAGACAAACTATCCCTTCCAAAGGGCGCAAGGGCGGTGGGAAATGCCCTGGCCGGCAACCCTTTTCCCCTCATTATCCCCTGTCACCGTGTCATTAGAGCAAATGGTGAGCTGGGGGGCTATGGCGGCGGTCCGGGAATGAAGAGAGCGCTTCTTGAGATGGAGGGTGTAGCGTTTGGTGCGGGGGGAAGAGTTAGCCCGGCGTGCTTCTGGTAAAGGAAACGATATTGTCTTTGAGGTCTGTTTCTTCTATTCGCGGCTCTATTTTATAAGGACCAGGTTATTCCGGTGGATGATCTCATCATAGTCCTTATATCCGAGGACCTGTTCCACTTCGGATGTCTTTAATCCCATGATCTTCCGGATTTCCGCAGCGCTGTAGTTGACCAGCCCTTTGGCAAGGGGTGTACCATTCCTATCAACACAGGTAGCGGGATCGCCAACGCCAAAATTTCCTTCCACCATGGCTATTCCCGAGGGGAGAAGGCTTTTCCCCTGTTCCAGCAGGGCCTTTTTCGCCCCTTCATCTATAAATAATTTCCCCCGTGACTTCAGAGTAAAGGCAATCCAGTATTTTCTGCTGGTCAGGCACTCGTCCATGGGCAGGAAAAGGGTGCCGATCTCTTTACCGGCAAGAACATCCTGAAGGACATCCTTTCTTCTGCCGGGGGCGATGATGCAGGGAATGCCAAAGGCCGTCACTTTTTTAGCGGCAAGGATCTTACTTTTCATGCCGCCTGTTCCCACGGAGTTTGCCTCCTCCGTTGCCATCGCCTCAATCTTTTCCGTGATCTCTTCAACAAGGGGAAGGAGTTTGGCTTCCCCCGACTTAAGCGGATTTCTGTCGTAAAGGCCATCTGTACTGGTCAGATTAATCAGGAGGTGCGCTCCAATGATGTTTGTAACCGTGGCGGCAAGATGGTCATTGTCGCCGAATTTTATTTCGTCAACGGCTACCGTATCGTTTTCATTAATAATGGCAATTACCCCCCAATCCATAAGGGTGGAGAGGGTATTGCGGATATTCAGAAATCGCTTCCTGTCCGTTAAGTCACTCATGGTCAGAAGGATCTGGGCCACGAACAAACCATGTTTTCCAAAGGTATTGGAATAGACCCTCATCAGCCTTCCCTGTCCAATGGCCGCCGCCGCCTGTTTCTGGGGCATGCTTTTCAAATCACCCTTTATACCCATCCTGTGCTTCCCCGAGGCGATGGCGCCGGAGGTGACAAGCATAACCTCGTAACCTTTTCTTTTCAGTTCCGCAATCTCATCAACCAGTTGTTCGATGATGTTGAGATTGAGCCCTTCCTCTCCCGTCAGCACGGCGCTGCCGATTTTTATGAGGATCCTTTTGACGTTTGTCAGGATGTTTTTTCTTGTCTGATTGGTCAGCATATCTTTGTCTGGTGCAGTTTCTTTACGATCTCGCCGATGACGTTGCCGATTCCTTCCCCCGTTAATGCTGAAAAGGGCAGCGCTTTTATACCCTTTTCTTTAAAAGAAGCAATCTCTCTCTTGATCCTTTCCATAGTGAGGGGCAGATCAATTTTATTAATGGCCACAATCTGGGGTTTTTCCACGAGGGTCGGACTGAAAAGGGAAAGTTCCCGGTTAATAAGTTCAAAGTCCCGCCAGGCGCCGCCAGGCGCTTCTCCCGAGATATCAAGGATGTGGAGCAGGACTGATGTTCTTTCGATGTGACGGAGAAACCTTGCTCCCATCCCCATTCCCTCGTGGGCGCCTTCTATCAGTCCGGGGATGTCAGCAATGACAAAGCTTTCAAGCTCCCCATACCTGACAACGCCAAGATTGGGCGCCAGTGTGGTGAAGGGGTAATCGGAGATTTTGGGTTTCGCCGCTGAGACTTTTGCGATGAAGCTTGATTTCCCCACATTTGGTAGTCCGATAATACCCACATCGGCGAGAAGTTTGAGCTCAAGTTTAAGCCGGCGCTCCTCTCCCTTTATACCCCCCTGAGCGTAACGGGGCGCCTGATTGGTCGGTGTGGCAAACCGGGCATTTCCCCTGCCGCCTATTCCTCCCTTTGCCACGATAAACCGCTCACCGTCAAGGATAAGGTCCGCTAAAACCTCGCCTGTTCCGGCATCCTTGACCACAGTACCCACAGGGACAACAATTTCCACATCCGGGGAATTTCTGCCTGTTCGGTTGCTTCCCTCCCCATGTCCACCGTGCCTTGCCAGATGATGTTTCCTATATTTTAAATCGAGAAGGGTCCGACGACTGTGGGAGGTTCTGATAATTATGTCGCCCCCTTTCCCGCCGTCACCGCCGTTCGGTCCCCCCCGGGGCACGAACTTTTCCCTCCGGAAGCTGATGCAGCCTCTCCCGCCATCGCCTGCCCTTACGTATATTTCTGCCTCATCAATAAATTTCATATCATGGGATTAAAAAATAAAAGGCACCTTGCATGTGCCTTCTGTGTGTTAAAGGAAAATTGATGAGTTTCGTCTTGGCGGCTAAATGGTCGGCCTTTTAAAAATATCTACAAGGCATAGACACTTACCTTTTTTCTTTTCCTGTCCAGCCTTTCAAACTTCACAGTGCCATTAATTTTTGCGAAGATCGTGTAATCTTTTCCCATGCCGACATTGTTGCCGGGATGCACTCTTGTTCCTACCTGGCGGATTATAATGGAACCGGCGTGAATTTCCTGGCCGCCGAACACCTTAACGCCTCTTCGCTGCGCATTACTGTCCCTCCCGTTACGGGTACTTCCCTGTCCTTTTTTATGGGCCATGCTACCCTCCGCTTAAAAGGAAATTTCCTTTATTTTTATATTTGTTATTTTCTGGCGGTGCCCGGTTTTCTTGTGATAACCCTTTCTCCTCTTCATCCTGAAGACGAATATCTTGGCTGCCTTCGCCTGTGCAAGAACTTCAGCTACAACCCTGGCGCCCTCAACAAGAGGAGTTCCCACTTTGATATTGCCATTGTCGGCGACCATCAGTACATCGTCGAAAACCACGGACTCCCCCTTGTTGCCGTTTATCTTTTCAATTGCCACCACATCTCCTGGGGAGACCTTATGCTGTTTACCGCCTGTCTTTATAATTGCATACATTTTTTTCAAGTTCCTGTCTGGAAAATTTGCGACCTTAATAATAACGAAATTAAATATTATTTGTCAATACAATAATGAGATATATTTGAAAAAATTTGTTCCGCAGGCCAGGGTCAGATCGAGAATATTACAAGGGGCGGAAATGTCAAGACAAAAAGTGGGGTGTAAAAAATGTCTTGACTTCAAGGACGCCGGACATTAGCTTATTTTTGAGGATAAATAGAGCTGGAGGAGGTAAAAATGGCTAAAGGGGTTATTGAAATCAAGGAAAACCGTTGCCGGGGTTGCGGCTTTTGTGAAATGTTCTGTAAGAAGGGGTGTATCGAGATGTCAACGCGGGTTTCAAATCTCGGATTGCCTTTGCCCGACTTTATCAATCCTGATGATTGCAGCGCCTGTGGTATGTGTGCATGGATGTGTCCCCATACTGCTATTGAGATTTACGAATACGTGGAGGCATCTCCTGCCACTGCACTCTAACCAGGGCAGGCAGTAAAAGGACGGGTAACTACTCAGGTATAAAGGCTGAAGGTGGATAGACTGAAGGGAAAAACATGTGCGACAACCACACAAAGCCAAAATCGTTTGGATACCTTGATTGCATAGGAATTTCCATTTAAAATAACTTTAGGCACTTTAAACTTTAGCTCACTTTAGGCACTTAATTTACAAGGGGGGATCAAAATGACGGACAGACTCCTGATACAGGGGAACGAAGCGGTAGGGTGGGGCGCCCTCAATGCGGATTGCCGGGGATTTTTTGGCTATCCCATAACGCCACAGAATGAGATCATAGAGTGGTTTGCCAGAGAGTTTCCCAAGAGGGGAAGGGCTTTTCTTCAGTCAGCCTCGGAAACAGGTTCAATAAACATGGTTCATGGGGGCGCGCTGACGGGTGTGCGTGTTATGACTTCAACTTCCAGCCCCGGCTGGGCGCTGATGCAGGAGGGTATGAGCAATCTTGCCAATGCCGAACTCCCATGTGTTATTGTCCTGGTGCAGAGGGGATGGAATACTACACGGCATGCGCAAACGGATTATACCTCCGTAACCCAGGGTGGTGGCTACGGGGGATATAAGACGATCGTTCTTGCCCCAAAATCTGCCCAGGAACTCTATGATTTTGTTCAACTTGCCTTTTATCTTGCCGACAAGTACAGAAACCCCGTTGTAGTCCTCAGCGATGCCATCCTCGGTCAGATGATGGAAGCTGTTGAACTTCGGAATCCCGATTTCGGACCTCTTCCCGACAAGGATTGGGCGATTACAGGCAAGGCAAATCATAAAGACGGCAACAGACGTTTCTCCTCCATTGGACAGGGAATGCTGCCCACCCCAAAACACCCGAACCTCTGCGCCTTCTGGGGTGACTATAAAAATAAGATTGATACGATAAAGAAAAAAGAGGTACGGTACGAAACCTACCTGCTTGATGATGCGGAGCTGGTATTGGTGGCCTTTGGTTATGTGGCGCGTGTCTCTCTTGAGGCCCTGCTTGCGGCCAGGAACAAGGGATTAAAAGTCGGTTTAATCCGACCCATAACACTATGGCCTTTCCCCTCTGAAACAATCAGGGACAAGGCTAAAAAAGGAGCGACATTTCTGGTCGTGGAAGATAACATGGGGCAAATGATTGAAGATGTGGGGGTGGCCGTTCAGGGTCAGGCCGAAATTCATCTGGTAAATGCCCTCGACAGACACCTACCGATAGAAGAAGGAGCAATCTATCCCGAAAAGGTCCTGGAAAAAATAGAAGCATTAATCAAATAAGAAAGGGGCGTCTAATGGAGAAAAAATGGATTGCGGGAACACCCAGGTTATGGAGGGATATTCCGGTAATTATACCCTTCTGTCCCGGCTGTCAGCATGGAACCGCGGTAAAAGCATTATGTGAAGTAATTGATGAATTGGGTATGGAGAAGAATTCGGTGCTGGTTGTCGGCATCGGCTGCTATACTATGGCCTCTATCCTGGTGGATGTGGATTCAGCAATGATTGCCCATGGCCGTGCCTGTGACATAGCCTCCGCCATGAAACGTATCGTCGGCAAGGACACGATGGTCATCACCTGGCAGGGAGATGGGGACGCCCTGGCCATCGGTTGCGAACCGACGATTCATGCCGCTGCCAGGAGCGAAAAGATTACTACCTTTATGATCAATAACGGCAACTATGGGACTACCGGAGGCCAACTGGCCCCTACCACCCCTCTGGGGCAGGTTACTACCACCACACCCTTCGGGAGGAATCAAGACCAGGGATACCCCATACAGGCCGCAGAGTTTATCGGGAGCTTGAAAGGGGTAGCTTACACCGCCCGGGGAGCCTTTACCAGCCCCGCAAATTATCAAAAAACAAAAAAATATATGAAAAAGGCGCTGGAAAAACAGCGAGACGGTGTGGGGTACAGCTTTGTCGAGATATTGTCTACCTGTCCGGCCAACTGGCACATGTCTCCCCTGGATTCCCTGAAAAGAGTGGAGGAAGAGGTGATCCCTCTTTTTCCTCTCGGTGAATTCAAGGATGTTGATAAAATTGAGTGAATAGGAGGATAGAGGCTATATGAAAGGTGAACCATCCAAAAGACACGATGTAATAATCGCCGGCATTGGCGGGACAGGATCAATGATAATAGGTCAGATACTCGCTGCCGCCGCTGTTTCCCGATACAATAACGTACTCTGGAACCCCAGCATGACCACGGCAAGGAGAGGGGCGCCTGCCGATTGCACAGTTATTCTTTCCGATACTGAAATCGCTTCCCCTCTGCTTTTCAGCGCTGATACCATAATCATAACCGAATCTTCCCGTTTAAAGGCTTTTGAGGGCAGGGTGTTGCCAGGGGGAATGATTATTTTGGAAACCAGCGGGGAAAACGAAGAGGTGGAAAGGGACGATGTCAGGGTGGTGGAAATCCCCGGTGTGGAAACCGCGGCCAGACTGGGCAATGCCCTGGCCAGAAATATGGTGCTCTTAGGGGCATACGTGGAGAAATTAGCTCCCCTCCCCGCCGCGCTGATAGAAGAAGAGATCGCCAGAAAATTTCCGGACAATGGTAAAATGCGGGAACTTAACCTGAATGCCTTCAGGGAGGGGATGAATATTGCGAGAAGCGCCTGAGGACGCCCTGCCCTGAATCTCACCGGTTTTACTGGTAATTCGGATTCCCCTCACATCTGGT
This sequence comes from Syntrophaceae bacterium CG2_30_49_12, assembly GCA_001873675.1. Lineage (GTDB taxonomy): Bacteria > Desulfobacterota > Syntrophia > Syntrophales > CG2-30-49-12 > CG2-30-49-12. The sequence continues at coordinate 7,378 of MNZP01000113.1, forward strand.
TTAAGATACTCTGCAAAGGAGGAGAAATGGATTTCGAGTTTACACCCGAACAGGAAGAGAAGAGAGAGGACTTTACAGCGTTTTGTAAAGAGGAGGCGAAGAGGGCCCCTGAGGGCTGGATAGGTGGCATGGCAGCCGAGGAAACGGACGAAGGATGGGCTTACCACCGTTCGGTAGTGGAAAAGGTGGCCGCAAAGGGTTGGTTATGTCTGCCCTGGCCAAAAGAATACGGGGGGCAGGGGCATGGCCCCATTGAACAGCTAATCTTCAGCGAGGTAGCGGCCTATTACAGGGTGCCCGCCATTCCCATGCATTTTATGACCGTGGCTGCCGGTATCCTGATGTATGGAAGTGAGGAACAGAAGAAGGAGTGGTTGCCGAAAATGGCCAGGGCCGAAATAAACTGGGCCGAAGGCTTGAGCGAACCCAATGCCGGTTCGGACCTTGCCGCCCTTACCACCACCGCCATAGCCGATGGTGATGATTACGTCATCAATGGGCAGAAGGTATGGACCAGCGGCGCTCATCGTGCCGACCATATCTTCATCCTCGCCAGGACAGACCCCAATCTTCCCAGGCACAAAGGCCTTACCTTTTTTGTTAACCGGATCGGTCCCGGGATTGAGTTTCGCCCTCTGATTTTCATGAATCGCAGCCATCTTTATAACGAAACCTTCATAGATGATTTTCGCGTCTCCAAAAGAAACATCATCGGAAAGCTAAATCAGGGCTGGTATGTGATGATGGCGGGGAGAAACTTTGCCCGTGCCAACATCTCACTTGCCGCGGCGGGGAAACGGGATTTGGAAGACCTGATTGAGTATTGTAAACAGACACAGGAAGGGGGAGAATTCCTGGCGAAAAAACCTTTGATCCGCCAGAGGCTTGCCGACTTTGTCATTGACTACGAGGCGGCCTTGAAGTTCGCCTATCACGTATGCTGGCTCCAGACCAAGGGAAAAGACGTGGCCGCCGAAGCCGCGGCCTGCGGTTATTATGCCAATGAGCTTAACCTGCGTCTCGCCAACACGGCCATGGAGATTATGGGACTCTATGGAACCCTGAAGGGAGGATCTAAATGGGCTCCCTTTTGCGGGAAGTTTCAGGAACTCAGCCAGTGGAGTTCCGGCTTTACCATCGCCGGGGGTACTACAGAGATAAGGAAGAACGTGATCGCCTGGACAGGGCTTGGGCTGCCACGGGACTAACAACCAAGCAGGTTCAAAGTTCCGGGGTTCACGGTTCAAGGTTAGAGTGATGAAATATGAAGGGCGCAAGCCAACCAACCGTGAACCGTGAACTATGAACCGTGAGCCTGACAACCTGAGTAGTTATAATGGGGGGAAGTATGAACCTTGATTTTACTGAAGAACAGGAAATATTAAGAAGAACAGCCCGTGACTTTCTGGCAAAAGAATTCCCGAAGACGCTGGTCAGGGAAATGGAAGAGGACGCCTCCGGCTTTCGCGCTGACATCTGGAAGAAGATGGCGGAATTGGGGTGGATGGGATTGATTGTCCCCGAAGACTACGACGGCATCGGCGGCGGTTTTATAGATTTGCTCGTTCTCCTCGAAGAGACGGGGCGGGCTTGCCTGGTTGCCCCGTTCTTTTCTACCACGATCTGCACCTTTCCTCTCCTTGATGCGGGCAGTGAGGATCAGAAGAAGATATTCCTACCCAGGATAGCTGCCGGGGAAGAGATCTTCGCCCTGGCGTTGACCGAACCCACTGCCAGCTACGATGCCGCCGGCGTTACTACAAAGGCTACAGGAGAGAAAAAGGGTTATCTTATTAACGGCACTAAGCTCTTTGTTCACGATGCCCAGGCAGCCCACCATCTTCTCTGTGTCGCCAGGACCAACTTTCAGTCGCCTCCGGAGGAGGGTATCAGTTTATTCTTCGTGGATGCCGGCAGCCAGGGGTTAAAAGTTGTTTCTTTACCGACTATTGCCGATGACAAGCAGAATGAGGTTGTATTTGATAATGTCCTTGTCCCGGAGGGGAACATGATAGGAGAGTTGAACGGAGGCTGGCCGGTGGTAAGGAGGCTTCTTGAACGGGCATCGGTGGCAAAATGTGCGGAGATGATCGGCGGCGCCGATTGGGTGGTGGAAAACTGCATTGCCTATGCAAAGGAAAGGGTACAGTTCGGTAAGCCTATCGGCAGCTTCGGCATTATTCAGCATTACCTCGCACAGATGTGGACCGAACTCGGCCATGCCAGGTGGCTTGTCTATTACGCAGGCTGGTTGTTAGACCGGGGACTACCATGCGCCAGAGAAGCAGCGACGGCAAAGGCGCGCATGAGCGAGGTATACAGGCACTGCACCCGCATGGGGGTTCAGATCCTCGGTGGTATCGGCACTACCAGAGAACACGATATGGGGCTTTATTATCGCCGCGCCAGACAGGCGCTACCCCTTTTCGGCTCGCCAGATTCCTGCCGGGAAAAGCTGGCTCATGAAATAGGGCTTTAACTTTTATTTTTCTATTCGTCGGGGATTGCCATACGAAAACGGCGGTGTATCCACCACCAGAAAGATGGATCCCGCCGTATATAACCTTCTGTGATCTTGCTCAAGGCCTCGAGATTGTCCCTTATATCTTTTTCTTTATTCCCCGTAAGCTTCAACACGAATGGTTTCTCGATAATGATCTGATGGTTATTATTCTCTTTTCGGATGATAAACATGGGAAGGATGGCGGCGCCCGTTCTCATCGCCATGACTACCGGCCCACGAAAGGTGGGCAGCTTCTGGCCGAAAAAATCAACGGGTACACCTGCTTCTTCTGAGGGATTTTGATCTATCTGTAAAAATAAAATGCCTCCTTTCTTGAGCCAGGCAAGAGACATGGCAACACATCTATGTCCTGGATTGACAGGGATCGGTTCTATGCCCATCTTTCTCTGCATAACGGGAATCATCGGGTTTAACGCCTTATTATGCATTCTGGCTGTAATAATCGCGAGTGGGTACCCATCCAATGCCAGTCTCTGGCAGATAATGGGGAAGTTCCCGTAATGGGCGCTCAGGGCAATAACACCCCTGTTTTGGGCAAAGCACTGCTTCAGGTTCTCTATGCCGACGATGGGAACCCTCTCTTTTGCCATATCGGGAAGGATGACAAAAAACTTGGGCACCTCCAGCATGTCTTTACTGATATTCCTCCAGCACTTTTTTAAAATTATTTCACATTCCTCTGCGCTTTTTTCCGGAAAGGCGATGCGTAAATTGGCCAGACCGATCTCTCTTCTCTGCCTCAAAAAACGGTACAACAGCGTTCCGATTAAATCGCCAGCCCGGCAGACAACGGGGAAGGGGAGATGTTTGAATATTACAAGTATTGCTTTGAGTAGTATCTCCTGATACCTTTTCATGCGAAAAATACCTTTCTCCTACCCTTCTTTCAATCATTACATTATGCTCAATATCATCTTCGAAGTCAATATTCGTTAATCACTTCTCCATGATTCAGAGATCAAGGTCTCTCCCACACAACCTTTCCGTCAAGGACGGTCAGCATTACCTTTATCTCTTTTATATCTTCCCGCTCCATCTGGAGGGGGTTGTCACTCAAGATGGCCAGATCGGCAAGCTTCCCGGGAGTGATAGTTCCTTTGATCGGATCGTCAAAGGAGGCGTAGGCGGCTTCTATGGTGTACATCTTCAGCGCCTCCACCGGCGAGACCCCCTCCCATGGTGCAAGGAACTGTCCCGTTTCTACCTTTCTGGTTACGGCGGCATAGATGCCCATTAAGGGGTTAAGGGGCACCACCGGAGAATCCGAGCTGGCCGCTATCCTCAGTCCTCGCCTCTGAAATGATCTCAGGGGATATATCCAGCCCAGTTGGGCAGAGGGAACCGCCTCCATGTACCTCCCCCCCAGATAGTAAAGAAATGGCGGCTGGGTGACGATTACTGCCCCGCTTTTCCCTACCTTATCCGGTAAACCGGGAGGGCAGATGGCGCAATGCTCCAGGCGGTGGCGATGATCCGACCGGGGAAACTTTTGCAGTATAAACTTAAGAGAGGTCAGCGCCGCTTCTAGCGTGTAGATATCGCTAACATGGAAGGCAAGCTGAAAACCGGCCTCATGTGCGGCAAGGGCGTAATAGTCCAGCTCTTTCTGGGGTGGATGGGGATGGCCTGTGCTCTCATCAAGGGCGATCTTCACCCCACCCAGACGTAGATGGTCATCACCCGTTCCCGTGGAGAGACCCATACCTTTAAACTCATCTATGCCATCGCAACCTATGAGCATAGAAATCCGCACGGGCAGTAGATCGCGCTCCTTAAGCCGCTGAAATATCTGCCAGTGCGCAAATCCGTTCGACCAGGTTGTATCCTGGAGGGATGTGATCCCGTAGGAGAGGTAATCCCGGCAGGCAAGTTTCACTCCTTCCGCCAGCTCCTCTTCGTCAAGAGGGGGAACCCCCTTCTCGACCAGTTCATTCCTCCCCACGATCAATCCGTCTGGTTCCCCTGTTTCCTGATCCCGGCCGATACGCCCCCCCTGCGGGTCCGGTGTCTGTCGGGTGATACCGATCAGCCGGAGGGCAAGACCGTTCAAGACGCATATACTGCCTGAGTAGTGGATCAGAATTACCGGGTGGTGAGGGGCAGCTCTGTCCAGCTCCCGGCGATCCGGGTGTCGCCTCTCTGCAAGATATGCTTCGTTATATTGAGCCGCCCTCACCCATTTCCCCACGGGGGTCTGTTCGGCGCGCCGGCGGATGCCCGTCTGGATTCCGGCGATGTCTTTTACCACGGAAGGCGAACAATTGACGTAGAGGAGGGTAGCGGCAAAGGAAAAGGGGTGGCAGTGGGCATCAATAAAGCCAGGAACCACCGTTCTGCCTTCACAGTCAATAAGCCTGGTTTCTGTCCCTCTGTATAACTTGAGGCAGTCCTTACCCCCAACGCCGAGGATCCTGTTGCCCCCGATGGCAACCACTTCCGCGGTGGGTTGTCTCTGATCCAGGGTTATAACCTGCGTATTATACAGTAGCAGGTCTGCCGAAGCATGGGACATTTTCCCTTTTGAAGTGCCTAAAGTGCCTAAAGTGAACTAAAATTTTTTAATTTCCAACTTTAGGCACTTCCAACTTTTAACTTTTTCCTGCCTCTTCGATATCTTCCAGCAACTTTCGGAAGACGGATATGGCCTTCATTTCACGCTCTCCTATGCGGTAAATAATTCCTTCGAGGTATTCCTTAGTCTCCAGGGAGGACAGGCCGATCTGTTTTCCATGTAGGCAACCGATAGAATCAAGCTCTTCCTCTGCCCTCTCGAGGGATCTTTGCAGCGCCTGTTGCAGATATAGCTTTTTAGCGATCGGCAGAGATTTTTGCAGCGCCCACAAGGCAAAGACAAAGGGGAGTTTCTGCCAGGCGTACCATTCTTTGGCGAGGTCGAAGATGAATTTAAACCCGGAGATACCGGTTTTTTTGCGCTTCAATGCCTCATCACCGATGAGGAGCACTGCGGCAAAGGCATCGTAATCATTAACGCCAGGATGCATGCGGACGAAGTTTGTTCTCAGCCCGTATTTTTTCTCGAGAAGAACGTGGAGTAATTTCACCGACGTTGCCGTTTCTTCTGTGATGCCGATGTCCTTCCCGGCGAGTCTGGCCCAGCTTTCCCTGGCAAAGAGCAGGATGCTCTTCACCTGATTACGTGCAGCAATGCAGTAAGCCATCGTCTCAAGCCTGTCTTCCTGGGCGAAATAATCCATCAGCGAGAATGGGGCAGCGTCAATCTGTCCCTTGCTCGATAAGATACCCATCTGCCGGGGGGTGACCGGTAGGATATTGAATTCCCCCTTCTCAAAGTATTCGTAGAAGGGAATGGAATTAAGGTAGGGAATCTTCCCAATGACGTTTTCGGTGTAGATGTTCACTGGATTATAATAGGCATCACGCTCCACGGGTATCTTTCGGGCCTCTCTGATGATTCTGATAATCCGGTCTTTCGTCAACGCTGCCGGGCTTGTTGCACCTGCATCATGCGCAATCCTCTCCCCTCCCACGGTTCCGTCCATGTCATCAGCCCCGAAATTAAGGGCCACAGAAGCAATCTCCTCCGTCAGCATGACCCAGTACGCCTTGATATGGGGAAAGCTATCCAGCATCAGACGCGAAACAGCGATCGTCTTTAAGTCGTCAATGGCGGAGGCGAAACCGGGCCGGGGTTTAATTCCTGTACTGCCGGCCTGAAAGGCAAGGGGGATAAACGTCAAAAAACCGTTCGTTTCATCCTGCGCCTCCCGGAGCTTGATCATGTGATTCAGCCGTTCCTCGTACGTCTCAATATGGCCGTAGAGGAGCGTCGCATTCGTGGGGATGCCAAGGCGGTGTGCGGTCTTATGCACCTCAAGCCAGGTTTTTGCACCGATCTTCTGGGGAAAGAGCAGTTTGCGGATGCGTTCCGAGAAAACTTCCGCCCCGCCCCCGGGCATTGTGTCCAGCCCAGCCTCCTTCAATTGGAGAAGAACCTCTCGGAGGGGAAGTTTGAATTTCTTGTGAAAGAAATCGGCTTCCACAGCGGTGAAAGCCTTGATATTAATGTTCGGAAAGTTCTGCCTGACCGCGGAGATCATCCGAAGGTAGTGCTGCCACTTCCAATCCGGATGGAGAGCGCCGGTAATATGTATTTCCTGGATATGGGGCGTCAGCCTGCCCAGGATATCCTCGATGGTCATCTCGTAGGCCCCGGGCTTGCCCCGTTTGGCGGCAAAGACGCAGAACCTGCACGAGAGGATACAGATATTTGTCGGTTCGATCTTCCGATTGAGGGCAAAATAGACGACATCTCCACTCTTCTGTTGCCCGGCAGCGTGCGCCATCTTACCGAGGGAAATGATATCGCCTGTACGGAACATCACCAAGCCGTCTTGCAGGGAAAGTCTCTCGCCTTTCTGAACCTTCTCCCATACGGGAATGAGCCGTTGATCCCGGAAATTGACGTCCATCGGTGTATTTTATCCTTCTCGGTGATATTGTCAATAAACAATCAAGGGAACAGATTTTTTGGGGATGATAGAGACACCCTCCTATATCTTTATCCAGCCCCTCTTTAATGCATTGTCGAGGATCACCCCTACAAGGAAAGCCACCCCCATATTCCACATGGCGAATCCCGCTACAATAAGCATCACATAGAAGTCCGTCTTGTTATCACCAATATCCCTTACCACCAGCGCCAGTTCAGCGCCGGCAAAAAAGAGGATCACTCCCAGGATCGCAGCAGGGAAGATTTTAAAGATAATAGACACAGAATCGCTGAAAAATAGGGCGATAATAATAACAATGCTCCCGAGTACGACCAGCGCGCCACCTGTCCTTGCTCCGAAGCGAACATGTCCTGCCATCCCGCCGGCACCATGACACATGGGAACACCTCCTAAGAGAGGTGAGATGATATTCATTATCCCGGTGGAGATGGCCATCTTTTTTTCGGTTACCGGTCTGTCGTGAAAAAGTTCGTTGTTCTCGGCAGTTATCGCGATAACAGCGTTGCCGAGGGTCAATGGTATCTGGGGCAGGGTAAAGATTAATGTGCCTTTTACAATATCATTCCAGGTAAGTTCACCAAGGGCAAATGCAGGCAATTTAAATCCCACATTGATCTTTGCCAGCTCAGAAATCAGACCGGGATTTATGATAATTGCTGAAACAACACCGATAATCAAAAGAATAAACATGGCCGGTATCTTAGGGTTGGTCAAAAGGAGATAGGTAACGACGAGGGCGATCCCGGCCAGTAAAAAGTTTGTCCTCATCTGCCCAATCCCCTCCACGATGAACGAAAGCCCCAATCCTAACATAATCCCGCGCACAACAGGTTTACTGGCAAGGCCGCTTACCTTTTTTACCATTCCTGTGGCACCCAGTATGAGCCAGAAGAGTCCTGTGGTAAGACCGGCGCCAAAAAGCATCGAAGGGCTCACACCTCCGGCAATAGCCGCCGCACCTATGGCCTTCATGGGCTGGATGGGGATCGGTGTCTTGTAATAAAAACCGGCGGCAATTTTGGAGATGCCGAACATAAATAGAAGTCCCAGGGGATCAATGCCTACGATGGTGATATAGGCGACAACAAAAGGTATCAGGGTTCCGATATCACCAAACGCGCCGGCCCATTCCAGGCGGGTATAGAGGTTTTTTGGTTTCTTACTGATTTTATCCATCGGAGAACAAGACCTCCTTTTCAGTTCTTCCGATAATAGGTCAACACATGATGGATGGCCTTGGCCGCCTGGGCGATGGTAGGGTAAACAGGGATTTTTGCCGCCGTGAGGGTTGTTTTCTGCTCAGCGAGGAATCTCCACCGCCAGTGGTCAAAATCCCCAATTCCTAAGGTGCCTGTATCCAACACTACCGCTAAGGGCTTTGTCCTTCTCCTGTTTATCTCCAGGATGTCCTGGACCTCCCCGTTAATGAAGGCAATCATTTCATTTTTTCCGAAGGGACCATCCACCGTAATATTGGCAATAACCAGATCGAATGAAGGGCTTTCAGACATCATCCTCAATATCTCTCCATTGAGGCCGGAAACCCAGGCGCTCTCAGGCATAATGGATACATCTACCGGGTTTTCTATCCAATCCCACCACATCTGGGGCACCTTTTTTGTAATCTCTTGCCGGATCTCAGGTGGTAGAGGAACCACGTGAAAGCCTGCCTCCTCCCATTCGTCGGCAGAGCGCACGCTTTTGCCACCCCCGCCTCCCACCACCCCGACCCTTGTCCCCAGGACGGGGGGGAGCCAGCAAAAAGAGACGGCCGCATCTATCATCTCTTCCAGGGTATGAACCAGTATTGCCCCTGTCTGTCTTATCGCCGTTTCCCAGATGCGGAAGGAACCGGCCAGTGAGGCGGTATGGGAGGCCACGGCCCTGGTCCCGGCGACACCTCTCCCCGCCTTGAGAATGATAACCGGCTTTACTGCAGTGGTCTGACGGAGGGCACAGAGAAATTTCCTTCCATCTTTTATCCCTTCCATGTAGCTTGCAATTACTTTCGTTTCCGCGTCCTGGGAGAGGTATTGCAGAAAATCGGTTTCATCGAGATCCAGCGCATTTCCATAGCTGATAACCTTGCTGAAGCGGATACCACGGAGGGAGGCGTAATGAACAAACTCTGTAGAGGCGCCGCCGCTCTGAAAGAACATACCTAAAGGACCCGGCTCGGTGGGAAAATCGTAGCCAAAGGAGATCCCTTCGAAAGGAGAGTAGATGCCCATACAATTGGGACCAATGAGGCGAATGCCGAATTTTCTTGCCTGCTCTAATATCTCTTTCTCCAGCTCAGCCGCCTCCACAAGGCCGGTTTCAGTAAGGCGACCGGTAAAGAGATGGACCACCTTAACCCCCTTTTGGTGGCATTCCTGTAAAAGATCAGGCACCTTGGGAGCGGGGATACAGCAGATTACATAGTCAACTGAATCAGGTATATCTTTCAGAGAGGGATAGGTCTTAAGGCCTAAGAGTTTAGATTTGCTTATATTTATGGGGTATATTTTACCTCTATATCCGTAAGTTAAGAGGTGCTGAACAAAAGAATAACTCGCAGACATGGTATTAGTGGAAGCTCCAACCACAGCAATGGAGCGGGGATGGAAAGCGGTCTCTAATTTATGCATGGGCATCGTTTTTTTCAATATCTCCTTTTTTAACGGTCACGACAGA
>MNZP01000118.1 GCA_001873675.1 Syntrophaceae bacterium CG2_30_49_12
CATGACTTAGGGCTCAACCATGTGCAGTTCAATATGGTGGACAACGAGACCCTGTATGCCGCCCAGAAGGAACCGGAGCAGTACAGTGAGCTTCTGGTAAGGATTGCCGGTTACAGCGCCCACTTTGTGGAAATGAATAAAATAACACAGGATAGCATCATCGCCCGTACGGTACAGAAGTTTTAATTTTAGTAGGGGCATATGATTGCCAATTAAAAAATTGGCAATCATATGCCTTTTAATCGGTCATAATTGGCCGATGTGACAATCTTGTCCTAAGCGTTGATATAAGATAAAATATAGTAATTATGTCGGAGGAGGGGATATGGTGTCCAATTTGTGCCATTTCAAAATCTTTCTTCTCAAGTGTGAATGTTTTTATTAAGCAGCATCTCAGTATCGTTAAATATATATGGTAGCAGGCAAAGGTCAATCATGGCATAGATTATGAATAGATTATGAATCGTATTTACATATCATAAGAAAGGAGGTGACAGGAATGGTCAGATGTGGTGATTGTGCCGATTTTTTAGTCCAATCGGCAAATTCTGCGGCGAATACTGGATTTTGCAAGGCTTTCTTGGACGAGGATGGATTGGGCACGGAGAAGGACATTTACATGGATGCGAGCAAGTGTCCCAAATTTACTGCCATGAACCGGGTAAGGACGAATGTCTCTGAATTTACATGGGAGCCCAACCTGCGTATGGCAAGGGGGTTTGATGAAAAGTAATTTTGGGGATGTAATTTTTGTAGTATCTTTGAAGAAAAGGAGGCTATTAAAATGGCACAACCGGAAACAGAAAAAGTAAAGAAAACTGCAGAGGAATTGTCTGACGCCCGCCAATACTGGTGGTGGGCGGAGAAGAAGAGGTCGCCAAGGCTCAACTACCTGAGGAAGGCGGTCTGGTCCAAGGCGACGAAGGGTTCGGCCTACCTGCCCGGGATCGGGGCAGACCTGGAGATGGCCCGCTGGTATACGAAGACCTTTAAGGAGGCCCCGCCTGCGGAGCCGGTTATTCTCACGAGGGCAAGGTCCCATGCCGCCCTCCTTGACAACATGCCCATCTTCATCACCGATCACTCCCGGATCGTGGGGTATCCCGGTTCCGCCCCTCATCTTGTCACCTGGATTCCCACGGCCTCTTTTATGCTCAACTAAGACACGTTGAATGACCGGACAAACCTTGTTCCCGAGGAAAACAGGGAGGAGTTAAAGGAGATGTGTGCGTTCTGGAAGGGGAGGACCTTGCAGGACAGGTGCCGCCAGTATCAGACCCGTCCGGAGAGGGTGTTGCCGGCCATGGCGGATTTTATCCAGCCGGGGAGGGATCTGTTCGTCTTTGACTATATTGTCCCCCAGCCCGATTGGATGTACCAGGGTTTTGATGCGATAATCAAAACAGTAGACGAAAAGCTGACCGAGGCGGACAAGAAGATACGCGAGGCCGCCACGGCGGAGGAGCAGGTCTCTTACCTCTCAAAGATTGACACCTGGAAGGCAATGAAGATGTGCTTAGAGGCAACGATCAGGTATGCGAGACGTTTCAGCCGTCTGGCGAAGATCGTCGCCGAGAACTTTGAGACCGATCCGAAGAGGAAAGAAGAACTTTTGCGGATCAGCGAGGCTTGCTATAAGACGCCGGCACAACCTCCTGAACATCTCTGGGAGGCGATCCAATTTGATCACTTCGTGCAGGTAGCTTACAGGCTCGAATGGAACAATGCCGCCTGGAGCTGGCGTCAGGACTACTGGCACTGGCCCTTCTACAAAAAGGACGTCCTCGAAGAGAAGAACCTGACCAGGGACGAGGCGGTAGAGTACTGCGGGGAGTGGATGATTGCGGCATTTACGATCGGTAAAATATGGCTTCGTTTTGGTCGGGAGGTTTTGCAGGGCAGTCCCGGCCCCTACGTATGGACCCTTGGGGGCGTGGATGAGAACGGCAACGATGCCTGCAACGACCTTACCGATTGTTACCTGGATGCAGCTATTTTAGTAAGAGTCCCCGATCCCACCTTTAGTTTTCGTTACAGCAATAAGACCCGCACCGAGACCTTTCGTCGGGCATTTGAATGCATCCGTCACGGTCTGGGGTACCCTCAAATCAGGAACGATGACGTCCTGATCCCCAATATTATGCAATGGTTCGGTCATCCGTTGAAGGAGGCGAGGCGCTGGCAAAACATGGCATGTATGTCGCCTGCCCCCGATACGAAGATGGGAGCGCCGGGTCTGAGATACCCACATGCGGCGATCGTGGGTTGTGCAAAGACGATCACCTTTGTCATGAATGACGGTTTTGATCCGGTATCGGGAATGCACTTAGGCATCAAAACCGGCGACTGCACCAAGTTTGAGACCTTCGAGGAATTCTACGATGCCTGGTACAAGCAATTTAAGGCCGGCTTCGATTTTGCGACGACGCTGGAGCATAAGAACAGGCATGTGGAAGCCAATCATTTCCCCAAGCCGATGGCCTCTGCCCTTTACGAGCGCTGCATAGAGACAGGTGAGAACGTCGCGAAGCCTCTGGAGAGGAGCAGCCCCTGGTTTACCCTCTTTGCCTTTGGCGAGACGGGTGATTGTCTGGCGGCGGTGAAGAAGCTGGTCTATGATGACAAGAAGTACACGATGGCCCAGTTGAAGGAGGCCCTCTTGGCAAACTGGGAAGGTTACGAAGAGATGAGGCAGGATTTTATCCGGGCGCCCAAGTGGGGCAACGACGATGACTATGTGGATCAGATATACGTGAGGGTGTATGAGGATCTGGGCAAGATATCCCGGTCTAAGCTTGACAGTTGCGGTCAACCCTGGCCTGCCTTACCGGAGAATGTGGCCATGCACACCGTTCAGGCCTCCAAGATCGGCGCCCTGCCCAACGGCAGGAGGTGGGGCGATCCGATGTATGACGGCGGATGCTCACCCGGTCATGGTTTCGACAAGAAGGGACCTACGGCGGTGCTGAAGTCGGTGAGTAAGATAGACCATGTTTCTACAGTGAGGGCGACACTCCTCAACCAGAGGTTATCCCCCTCCCAGCTTCAGGGAGAGAAGGGTTTTGCCATGTGGCGGGACTACATGAAGACCTGGCATGACTTAGGGCTCGAGCATGTGCAGTTCAATATGGTGGATAATGAGACCCTGTATGCCGCCCAGAAGGAGCCGGAGCAGTACAGTGAGCTGTTGGTGAGGATTGCCGGTTACAGCGCCCACTTTGTGGAAATGAACAAGATGACACAGGATAGCATCATCGCCCGTACGGTACAGAAGTTTTAGTTTTAGTAGGGGTAGGGGCATATGATTATATCCCCTGTGTCAGATTGACTGTTATTTATAGAGGCTGTTGTTTTCAACAGCCTCTATATTATAATACAGAAAGGAGGGAGGTATTTAAGATGGCCACATGTGAGGAGTGTAAGAGTTTTTTCCCTTTAGAGGATGATCCTTCGGTGGGGGATTGCGTGCAGAGGGCTGTTGATCCTCGTCAGGCTTACTATAAGGCGAGGCCGGTTACGGCGGAGGCGGATGCTTCGAAGTGTTCTTCATTTCAGAAGAAGTAAGGGAAAGGGGGTAA
>MNZP01000026.1 GCA_001873675.1 Syntrophaceae bacterium CG2_30_49_12
CATTGGGCCAAGCCCCCTTGGTCCTGTTCCATCAAATCCTGGCATACCTCTCACCTCCTTTTAGTGATCACATATATTTGCCCCGGTCTCTAATCGGTCATTGATAAAATCTTCCAATACCCGATCTATCAAACCGGAGGCCCCTGTGATAACAATAATCCCTTTTTCGGCAAACAATCCCTGCGCCCTTCCCCCCATACCACCGGCAATGATGCAACCTACCCCCTTCTCGGCCAGGAATACCGGCAAGAAGCCAGGTTCATGGCCCGGGTTATCAATCAAAGTCCTGGTTATCACACTTCCATCCTCTACCTCAGCAATGGTATAGGATCGGCAATGGCCGAAATGCTGGGAAACCATGTTGCCATCAGTAGCAACGGCTACCTTCATACTTTACACCTCCTCTATTAAAGTTTTTTTATCCTTCAACATCGCTTTCACCCTGGAAATACCGGTACGCGTGTCCTTCATTGCTTGCGCTCCCGACCCGGGACTGTTCACGAATTCCTCACATTTCTTGCTGATCTTAAGAAATGCCTCTGCCGCCCTGGAATTTGGAAGACTTTCCACAAACGGGAGCCCCTTGTCGCAGTTCTCGACAATATCCGGATCAAAGACGATCCTCCCGAGAAACGGCACATTAAGTTCCCACGCCGCCTTCTGGCCGCCTCCCACCTTGAAGAGGTTGATCGTTTTCCCACAGTGAGGGCAAGAAAACCCGCTCATATTCTCCACGATCCCCACCACGGGGATCTTCAGCATCCGGCTGAAAGTCACCGCCTTCCTCGCATCAAGGAGAGCTACATCCTGGGGAGTAGTAACGATAACGGCGCCGTCAACCTCTCCGATCAACTGAGCGACACTCAAAGGTTCATCACCGGTCCCCGGGGGGAGGTCCACGATGAGGTAATCGAGATCACCCCATGAGACCTCGCTTAAAAACTGTTTAAAGGCCCCGTGCTTAAGTGGTCCCCGCCAGACAACAGGGCTATCGGGATCGGGGAGCAGAAAGGCCATACTAACCACCTTGAGATTCGGATAGTAGGCGACAGGTTCTATCCTGTCAGGTGATCCTTCAAGTCTTTTCAAATCCAGCCCTAACATCTTTGGCACATCAGGGCCGTGTAGATCCGCATCGAGGATTCCCACTTCCCGCCCATCTCTTGCGAGGGCTACTGATAGGTTGACAGCTACCGTGCTCTTGCCTACCCCTCCCTTTCCGCTCATGACCATAAACTTATGCCTTATCTTACCCATCGTCTTCTTCAACAACTTTTCCGCATGGTCTTCCTTTGCCTGCTCCGAGCAGCCGCCTTCCTGACCACAGGTCTCACACGTAGAGTCTTTATCGCATCTTTCCTGGCTCATGATGTCTCCTCTCAACTGTTCTTCCTCTCACCCTCCATCCACGGTGGTCTAAAAAACATGCCCTTTCTCTTTCTTTCCCTGCCTCCCCTTTTGTACGCCCGGAAACCCGGCTGGAGTTTCCCATCGAGAAACAGGCTTAGGGCCTCGTTGGCCTCGCCGGCAATCTCAGGAATAACCGATATTCCCAGATTCTCAAGCTGACGATGGCAAAACCCGTCTATCCCTCCGCAGATAACGGTATCAACCCCCAGGGAGGAGAGCCGGTTAAACCACTGGGGAAGGGCTAAGCCATCCATGGATATCCTCTCTTGAGAAACGACCTCCCCTTTCTCTATAGTTAAAATCCACATTTCAGGGGAAAAACCAAAACGGGGAGAGATCCAATTGCCGAAAAGGGGCATGGCAACCTTCATCTTCCACCTCCATAACTATAAGTGTAGCAATGAGTATGCCAGGGCGAAATAATTGGAGGGATACATTAAAAGATGTAGCGATTACAGTATGTTATAATAATCTAAGATCTCGGAAGAAAAGGGAAAGGAGGGATATTTGGGTGCAAAAATGCATCACGTTGCATGCAATAGTTGCATAAATGCAATCGCCATCCGTGTTTAAAGGCCGTACTTCTTGATCTTTCTCCATAGTGTTGAGCGGTTGATCCTTAATTCCCGGGCAGTTGCCATTCTATTTCCATGGCGCTTTTCCAGGGTTCTCCGGATTAACTCTGCCTCAGCATTCTTTAAGGGATGGCTCATGGTTGGTTTTGGGGGAATTTCTCTCTCCCTGAGACCCCGAATAAGTTCTGGGGGTAGGTGTTTTACCTCGATGATCTTGTCTTTACAGAGGACAAAGGCATGTTCGATGATATTTTCCAGTTCCCGTACGTTACCGGGGAAGTCATATCTCATCAGAAATTCCATTGTAGCGTCGGAAACTCCAACGATGTCCTTCTCTTTTTTTAAATTGAACTTGTGAATAAAATTCTCCATAAGAAGGGGGATATCTTCCCTCCGTTTGGAAAGAGGAGGAAGTTCAATCTTAACCACATTAAGCCGATAAAAGAGGTCCTCCCTGAAACTTCCGGTTTTAACCAGATCGGAGAGGTTTCTGTTGGTGGCAGTTATTATCCTTACATTAGCCTTCATTGGGGTTGTTCCTCCCAGGGGTTCATACTCCCTCTCCTGTAAGACACGAAGGATTTTTACCTGAAGAGCAGGAGACATATCCCCTATCTCGTCCAGAAAGATGGCGCCTCCTTCTGCCAGGGTAAATCGGCCTGGTTTATCTCTCCTGGCATCGGTAAATGCCCCTTTAACATACCCAAAAAGTTCGGACTCAAGAAGGGTATCAGGAAGCGCTCCACAGTTTACCTTCACATAGGGATGGCTTTTCCTGTGGCTCAGGTTGTGGATAGCTCTGGCAAAAAGCTCTTTACCCGAACCACTGGGCCCCTGGATCAGGACGGTGGAGTCACTTTCGGCAATATCCGGGAGGATATGGAATATCTCCTGAATTTGATGATTCTTACTAACGATGTCCTCAAGGGAATACTGTCTCGATATCTCCTTCTTTAACTCTTCTACCACCGAGAGGTCTCTAAAGGTTTCCACCGCGCCAATAACCTCTCCTTTCTCGTTTTTGAGTACAGATGTACTGATGCTCACCGGTATTTCTTTACCCCTTTTGTTGAGGATATTAACGGGTAAGTTGATGATAGCCTTGCCTGTCTTTAAGGTCTGCCTGAGGGCGCAGTGAGTCTGGCAGATACTGGCTCTGAAGATATTGAAGCAATACTGCCCGATAGCCTCATCTCTACTAAAGCCCGTGATTTCTTCTGCCGCTCGGTTAAAGGAAGTAATCTCGTCCTGGTCATTGATGGTGAAGACCCCATCAGCTACACTATCCAGGATGATATTGAAAAAGGAAGCGCCCTTGTCTGCCCGCATGGCTTATTTACCGCCTATAATTAGGATATGACAAAACTCTCAGCAACGACTTATTTAGTTACCCTGAAACAGGAGGAATGGAACTCTGATAGACTTATACATTACAAGGGACGCCGAGTCTCACGAAAACCTAAACAGTAAACTCCTTAATAAGTAAAATGGAAGAAAATGATAAACCTCCCGGCCACGACGGAGCGTGGCCCTCCTCTATAACCCCTTAAGGCTGGTTCCATGTCCAGTCCCTATGGGCTACCACTTTGTTTACTATTCCTAATCTCTCCGCCTCTTTTGCGTCAATTACATCTCTCATAAAATATAATTCGAGGGCCTTTGCCGGACCAACCAGTCGGGGAAGAAAATAGAGCCTACCGTAATCCAAAACTAATCCCATATTTATAAAGCCCTCTCTCAATTTGGCTTTCTCAGAGGCAATCCTGAGATCACAGGCGAGGTCACCTCCCGCATGGCTGGGGTTTTTATTCAAGCTCAACGGTGGAGAACCTTTATAGCTTCAAACCCTCAGCTACAGATCCACCTAACTCCGGGTCAGCTTTAACCAGATTCTCAATTACGCGCTTTTGAATCGCCTTGTCAATGCGCATGAGGTCCGCTGTGAAATTGTCCACAAGATGTCCCCTGTCCATCTTGCCCAGCGAACGATATTTCTCCCCTGCCTGTTGAAAATCGTTTGTCAGGCTGATCTTACTACGAGTCACTTCCCCCTCGACACGATATATAGGTGGGACGCCCATCGGATCCTCCTTAGGCATACCGCCACCCAGGCTATTGGGCTCGTAATTTACCGGCCCGCTGAATTCTCCCGACTGCATGGCTCCATCGCGTTGATTGTTGTTGACCGGCACAAGGGGACGGTTAACGTGAATCTGCAGGTAGTTCGCACCCAACCGGTGACGTTGAGTATCAGCGTAGGAAAATGTCCGTCCCTGGAGCAACTTGTCGGCGGAAAACTCGATCCCCGGAACAATGCTGGCGGGACAGAAAGCCGCCTGCTCCACTTCGGCGAAGAAGTTTCCCGGGTTGCGATTCAGCGCCATTTTACCTACCGGCATCAACGGAAATTTCTTCTCAGGCCACGTTTTTGTGGAATCGAGCGGATCAAAATCCTGTTTAAATTCCTCGGCGATATCCATCAACTGGACACAGATTTCATACTCAACCTCTCCGCCGCCCGCGATCGTTTCCCAGAGATCACGGATAAGATAATCGGGATCGAGACCGGCCAGCCTGGCAGCCTCGTGACGATCGAGATTATGTACACCTAACTTCGGTTTCCAGTGATATTTCACGTACACGGCTTTTCCCCCGGCGTTCACCCACATATACGTGTTGACGCCAAAACCTTCCATCATCCGATAGCTTTTCGGCGTTCCCCGGTCGGAGAAGAGCCAGACGATCATGTGGGTCGCCTCCGGTGTCAGGGAAATGAAATCCCAAAAGCGGTTATGCGCGGAAGAGGCCGAGGGGATATTGTTATCCGGCGCCCCCTTGAAGGCATGTACCATATCCGGAAACTTGACGGCATCCCTGATGAAAAATACGGGGAGATTATTGCCTACCAGGTCGTAATTGCCGTCTCCGGTATAGAACTTGACGGCAAAGCCACGCGGATCACGAACGGTATCAGCGGAACCACGTCCCCCGGTAACAGTCGAAAACCGCACAAAGACGGGGATTTTCTCCTTCGGATTCTGAAGAAATTTTGCCTTCGTGTAGGTTTTCATGTTCCTGTAAACCTGAAAATAGCCATACGCCCCTGCTCCTTTGGCATGCACAACTCTTTCGGGAATACGCTCTCTATCAAAATGAGCCAGCTTCTCGATAAACAGGACATCTTGCAGCAATACGGGACCGCGTTCGCCTATGGTCTGTGAATTTTGGTTGTCGGAAATCGGAACTCCCTGATTGGTGGTTAAATATCTTTCTTTTTTCATGATGCCACCCTCCTCTCATTTTACTTTTAAGTAACGGGGGTAATCATTATTGGGCCTCGACAGAGCGTGATCCCCCTCCCGGCCACGACGGAGCGTGGCCCTCCTCTATGACCCCTTGAAGACCGGCTCCCTTTTTTCCAAAAAGGCCCTTACCCCTTCCCGGTGATCTTCCGTTTTCAGGCAAATGCTATTGGCATTCGCCTCCAGATCCAATTCGGTTACCATGTCCATGTTGAGCCCCTTGTAGAGAATATCCTTGATCATTCCCAGGGCCAGGGGGGATTTTTTCGCTATCCTGTTTGCCAGTTCATAGGTGGTTCTTTCCGCCTCCTCATGGGGCGCCACCTTGTTTACTATTCCTAACCTCTGTGCCTCTTTTGCGTCAATTACATCTCCCGTAAAGTATAATTCGAGGGCCTTTGCCGGACCAACCAGCCGGGGAAGAAAATAGAGCCCACCGTAATCCGAGACCAACCCCATATTGATGAAGCCCTCCCCGAACCTGGCCTTTTCAGAGGCGATCCTCAGATCACAGGCGAGGGCTATGTTGCATCCCGCCCCGATAGCGGGGCCATTTACCAGGGCAATCACCGGTTTTTCCAAACCCCGAATATTTTCTACTATCTTATGGGCAACATTACGCACAAATTCCCTTCTCTCAACCAAACCGACTTCCACACTCAGACGTTCCATCTCTTTCAGATTTCCACCGGCACAAAAGGCCTTACCCGCGCCGGTCACAACCAATACCCTGATATTCTTATCCGTTTTCACATCTTGTACGGCATCCAGTACATTTTCACGCATCCTGCCGCCAATTGCGTTGAGACTGTCCGGTCTGTTGAATATTATTGTGGCAACTCCCTCCTCTTTTCTCAATATTATGTCTTCATAAGCCATATCGTTTTCCTCCTATGCTTCAAAGGCGAGAAAGGTTTTCATGTTTTCTCCTTCTGTCCGATGGAGAAATTTTGCGGTAAGAGGCATCCCCACTTTTATAGTTTCGGGATTTTTCGTATCAAGGCCTTCGATGCGCGCATCAATCTTTACCCCCTCTTCAAATTCCACGACACCGACACAGTAAGGATTCTTCCTGTTGAAACCCTCTGCTACCATCGAAGGGGGACCAACATAGATGGCGGTAAAGGCAGCCAATTTCCCCTTGCCTTTCATTTCCACCCATTCCATATCCGAAGAGTAACATTCTATGCAAATGGGGCGGGGGGGGAGATAAAGGGCGCCGCAACCCTTGCACTTACAACCCATCAGTTTATCTTCATTAAGAAACTGTTTATACGATACGTCACTAAAAGCTCTATTTTCCATAGGTCTTTACCTCCTGATTATCTTCTCTCGAGAATCGTAAATGTGCAGGTGCCCCCTGTTCCTCCCAGGTTGTGGGCACCGCCAATCCTCAGATTCTTATTGGGAATCTGTCTCTTTCCCGCTTTACCTCTCAACTGCTCCCAGAGCTCTTCCAATTGGGCGACACCGGTAGCTCCCACGGGGTGACCTTTACACTTCAATCCCCCCGAAGTATTGATCGGGATTGGGCCATCCAGCCTTGTCAGGCCGTTTTCCACTGCCTTGTATGCCTCGCCGGGCTTAAAAAATCCGAGGTCTTCCATGTGAATGATTTCCGCAATGCTGAAACAATCGTGGACTTCGGCGAACTGGATATCTTCCGGTTTCAGTCCCGACATCCCGTAAGCCTCCTGCGCGGCGTTTCTTGTGGCTTCAAAACAGGTCAAATCTTTGGCGGCATGCAGTCCTTTGCCGCTTCCCTGTCCCAATCCTACAACGTACAGGGGATCGTCGGTAAAATCCCTGGCGATATCTTCCGCCACAAGCAGCGCACAGCTTGCCCCATCACTTATGGGACAACAATCGTAGAGGTTCATCGGCCAGGCCACCGGGGGGTTTGCCTTTGGGTCCCGTAGAAAATCCTTTTCATCTTTCCACGTCGGCAAAGGTTCACCCTTTTTCTTCGCATTTTCCCTCTTCTGGTTCATAAGATCGGCGATGGTAAGTTTGAACTGTGCCCTCGGGTTTAACGGCGCATTATTATGGCTCTTTATCGTGACATTCATGAGATGCTCACGAGAAGCTCCATATTTAGCAAAATAGGCTGTGGCCAGCGCCCCGAAAACAGCGGGGAAGGTAAAACCGACCTGCATTTCATAAGGCGCGAGGGCCAGACCCAAACCCTCGGCAACCTCTTCTGTCGTCCGTTTTGACATCTCTTCCACACCACCGACCAGAACAATGTCATAGAATCCGGAGGCGACGGCAAAGACGCCCTCCCGGAAGGCAAGGGCGCTTGAGGCGCAGGCACCTTCCGTCCTCGTTGCGGGTATCGGTGACAGCCCTAAAATATCCGAGATTATTGGACCCCAATGTCCCTGATGCACAAAGAAATCGCTGGTAAAGTTCCCCAGATAGAGGGCATCTATATCCTTCGGGTCAACTCCTTTGTCCACAGAGACAAGCATTTCTTTAAAAGCCTCTACGAACAGATCCTTTGAATCCTTATCCTTGTACACGTTAAACGGAGTCATGCCGACTCCCACCACTGCTACTCCTCTTCCTAATTTTCTCCGCCTTTTCATCTTAAAATCCTCCATACTTAAAAAGTGAACTCTTATTTCTCACGGGCCATGATGTTTGACAGACAATAGGCAACATTCGTGGCCAGTCGCGCAAGCAGGCTCGTATCCATCCCTGACTGGTACCGCAGCCTGGAGAAATCACCGTGGTTTAAACTGCCGATAATATCGCCATCAAGGGCGAGGGGGGCTATGGCAAGGGATTTGATTAAAAATTTCTTGCTCTGGGGAAAGAGTTTATAAAAGGGTTTCAAATCACCGTTGGCAAGGACAGGCATTGTATCATGGGCAATAAGATCGAGAAACGCTGCCTGTTCTATAATGTTCAAACGATCCTTAAATATCTCGGAGGAATACAGCGTTTCAGCCAGGCTCGATACTTTACCGTTGGCTACAAGGGAAAGCCAGACAAAAGGAATCTCAAACTCTTCTTCAATCCCCGGAAGAAGTACTTCAAAAAGCTCATGCACGCTGGAGGCCGATGATATTTTCGTTTCGATCCTGGAAAATTTCCTGGCGATCTCTTCGTTCTTTTTTACTATCTCTAATATCTCTTCATTCATCTCCTTCCTCCCCCTTGTCGAATTCAGCAACTAAGATAGTATGGTCAGATGGTTTTTCGGCGCGTCTTGCATCCATATCTATGATACAGTTAAGCGAACGATCGGCAAGAGGCGGCGTGGCCAGGAGATGATCTACCCGCCAACCCAGCCCCCTTTCCACGGACCGGGGAACCCGGTAATCGAAGAAGGTATAATGGCCCGGTTCTCCAGGATGATGTTTTCTGAATACATCCTGCAATCCCCACGACTTCAGCAGGGCAAAACCCTCCCAGACCTCCGGAGTGAAACAGACATGCCCCAGAAGCCTTCCGGGATCATGCACGTCTATTCTTTCGGGGGCCACATTGAGGTCACCGCACAAGATCAGCGGCTTGCCTGCCGAATACGATCTTTCCAGAGAATCCGCCAGGCGTGTAAACCACTGGAGCTTGTACGCAAAATGGGGACTCTCGCGTTCACGGCCCTGGGGAACATAAGCATTTACCACAGGAATATCCGAAAATACACCCCTGATCAGGCGGTCTTCATCTCTCGGGCCGCCGTCATCAAGGCCGAAATAGACTTCATCCGGCTCTACAAGGGACGCCACAGCCACGCCATTGTATTGCGTTTTCCCCTTAAAAACAATGTGGTAACCAATCTTTTCAAATTCCCCCGCGGGAAATCTGCCGTCATCCACCTTGGTTTCCTGCAAGCAGAATACATCCGGACGATTCTTCTCCAGCCACGAAACGACTATATGGAGACGGGAACGTATAGAGTTCACATTGTAAGTGGCGATCTTAAAGACTGCCAATCTGTTATCCCTTCATCGCCGGTAACCGGCAATGGCAGTATGCTGATTATGGGCTTGATTTTTAAAAGAATATCATGGTATTGATTAATATTCAAGTCCTTTGTCTTGTAATCTTTGATTGACGTTCGGGAAACTAAAGGGAAGGTGAAAAGTAACAAAATTTTTAAAAGCTAATGAGATTGCTGAGTTTCGCCCAGAGGGGGTATATCCGAACTTCGCCTATCCTCCCTTATTTGGGAGGATAGGCGAACCAATTCGGATGTGAACGAGTTATCCATTGCGGGCGGGAAAGGGGAATTACGGCAAATGGCAGAAAATAGAACAGTGCTATTTTTACATTTTTACTTTTGGGATATAACTAAGACCATTTGTCTTAATTGTTTTTGATTCGTGGTGATATGCATATTAGGATATTCTTCAATGCCAAACTTATCAAAGAAGGGTATGCCCGTGTCATTGCTCCTCCCTTTCGCTACTATGATGAGTTTCATAACTACCAGCAAGAGGCAAGAGCAGCAGGGGTAGGCATCTGGAGTACAAAGGCAAAGAGGTAATGGAAAACAGAGAACAGCCATTTTATTACATAAATTCAGAAAACTGCCCGCAACGGGCAGATAACAGAGTGCTTGAGGTTAGCGCCCAAAGGCTTCGCCCTTCTCAAGCACTCAACCGTTAGCGACCCACGCCCCGCAGGGGCGGTTTATCAAGGAATAACTTTTTTGAAGTTACTCAGAAGCTGCAATTGTCCCTAAGTCAGAAGTGTGATTCAACAAACATGAGCGAAGGAGGAGAAAGAAAGATGAATCCACTTTTACAGCGTATTTCCATTAATCCGGATGTCTGCTTCGGGAAACCCTGCATCCGTGGCACTCGCATCTGGGTATCCCTGATTCTTGATTTCCTGGCCAATGGAATAGGCATTGAGGAGATTGTCGCAGAATATCCTCAATTGAAGAAGGAAGATGTTCGGGCCGCTATCGCCTATGGAGCCGAGATGACCAGAGAACGATATGTTGAAATTCCGGCCGAGGCAACAGGGTGAAGTTCAAACTCGACGAGAACTTTGGAACTCGAACGCAGGAACTTTTCCGTGTTGCAGGACACGACGTTCAAACAGTCCGTGGCCAAGAAATCCAGGGATGTTTAGACCAGCATCTCTATGAGGTTTGTTGTACGGAACAGCGCTGTTTGGTAACGCTGGACTTGGATTTTACGGATGTAACCCGTTTTCCGCCAACTTCAGCGAGCGGTATAGTTGTCATTCGTGTTCCTCGGAATCCAAGTCTTGCTTTGCTGGAACAACTGGTCCGGCAATTTCTACAAGCACTCACTCAAATGCCGGTAGAGAAGAAGCTGTGGATTGTCGAGATTGGTCGGATTCGGATACATCAGTCAGAAGCGGAAGAAGAACCGTGATGGCTTTTGAGCACCAAGGGACAACGGCGGCTAACACGGCACAAACGATAAAATCCAAATTGCTTCGCAACCTCGTTTGTGCCGGAAACGTTAGCCGAAATGACCAAGTCGTATATCGTTAGCCATTCTGAAAAGAGGAGGGACAATTGAGCCAAAAGTACGATGAAGCGAGCTCGCTATATAAAACAGCTCACTCACTATTAGAACAGGGTGATACTGAAAATGCCCTGAAACACTACCACGCTTCTTTAGAACTGCTGAGAGAAGCAAACGAGAGAGAGGCCCAGGCAAGGGTGCTCAACAATATGGGCCACATCCATGTAGAGCGGTGTGAATGGGACGATGCGCTGAACTGCTTTAAAGAAGCCAAGAGTATCTTTGAAGCAATTAACGATAAACTTGGCATGGCCGACCAACTGCAAAACATCGGCTCCGTGTACAGGGACAAGGGAGAATATAACGCTTCTCTTGAGCACTACCTCGGTTCTCTCTCTCTATACGAAGAACTCTCGGAAACCTGCAGTATCGCCAACCAGATGACAAATATAGGTTATATATACGCCATGACTAATGAATCTCTACAGGCCCTTGAATGGTTTGAGAAGGCATTACCCATATATGAGCAGATAGGCGAGTCGAAACGGGCCTACCTTACCAGAAAAAACATGGAGAGACTGCGGTGTATGCCGGGATAAAAGCTAAAAAGGCCCCCCCTTTGGAAAAGGGGGGCTGGGGGGATTTTTAGATGAAAGGTTTAGAACTTGCGGAAAGTTATTATCTGGCATGTGGGGTTCCCATGCTCCAAGAGAAGTTTGCCCCCTATGCTGACCGGATAGCCGCCGGGCTGGTGGGTGACGGTTCTGAATGTCTTGGTTTTGATGACGAAATTTCCCAGGATCACGACTGGGGCCCCGGTTTCTGCCTGTGGTTGGTAGAAGAGGATTTCCAGGCCATAGGCAATGCCCTAAATGATGCATTGTCAAAACTTCCCCCGACCTTCGGCGGTTACGGTCCCCGACAGACGAGTGAATGGGGAGCGGGGAGGGTAGGAGCCTTTGAAATATCCAGATTTTATTGTAATTTTATCGGTGTCAACTGTATTCCTACTGATCTCAATCAGTGGCTCTTCATCCCGGAGGATTTTCTGTCTGCCTGTACAAATGGGAAGGTTTTTCACGATCCCTTAGGTGAATTTACACGCTGGAGAAACACTTTACTGGCATTCTACCCGGAAGATGTGCGGCTCAAGAAAATTGCTTCCCGCTGTATGACCACGGCCCAATCGGGGCAGTACAATTTGAAACGGTGTGTACAGCGAAAAGAATACTTCGCCGCCCAGTACGCAGAAACCAAATTCTGCGCCGATGTAATCTCCCTGATTTTCCTTCTGAACAAAAGATACACCCCCTTCTACAAATGGATGCATCGGGCGCTCAAATCTCTCCCTCTCCTGGGGGAGTTTGTTCATGTCAGGATAACGGATATTGTCATCTCAAACGATTATGAAGAAAAAATCAGCATCGTTGAAAATATTTGTATCAGCATTATTGATGAACTCAGAAAACAGGGACTATCGGACGCAGAAAGCAGTTTTCTCCTTGATCATGGGCCGCAGATCCAGAGTAAGATACAGGATAAGCAGTTAAGGGAAAGAAATGTTTGGGTAGGGTAGAAGAAGGACTGATAGGCATGGAAATCATCATAAACAGTAACAAGCGCTCATTGATGACCATATCGTGCACACTGAAGCCTTTTCCTAATTCACACCATACGCAGGTGTCCTCCATAGCGCCCGATGCCATCGAAAGCTGTGATTCACACTTCCCGCAGAGGTATTCCTTCCCCGGCTTCATGGGGCCATCGCAGGGTGTTATCGTCATGGGGCAAAGGTAAATACATGAGCCGCATTTCTTGCAGAAATCGGGACGGACTCCGAACGGAAAGTCAACACGGCGATCCTTGCCGCGGCCGACAAATCCGATAGCGCGGGCCTGCCACATCTCCTCGCACACACGAACACAACGCCCGCACAACACGCAGTCGTTGTTTCTAAACGGGTAACGGACTTCCTTTACTCCGCAACGCACGGCAACATCCTGTATGGCGCGTGAATTGGGCGCCTGGGCTACAAGCAGTTCGGCAATATTCCGCCGGAGTTTCTTGATCCTTTCTGTGTTGCTCAGAATCACCATGCCTTCCTCCACACCCAGCGTACAGGACGTGGTGATCTTCGATCGGCCATTGACGATATTTTCCACGATGCAAAGACGGCATGCGCCAATATCCGAAAGGTTTGGAACATGGCAAAGGTGAGGAATGCATATACCGTACTCGATTGCAACATCCAGCACGCTTGATCCCTTCGGAGCCCGAATACCGGCGCCGTCAATTTTAAGTGTCACATATTTCCTCATATCATACCTCCCGCTCAGGTGACTATTATCGAATCAAATTTACACTCACTTAAGCAAATACCGCATTTCTGGCACTTGTGTGAAGCGATGACATGCGCTTCCTTCTTCTTGCCTTTAATAGCGTCATAAGGACATGCGCGCCGACATGTACCGCAACCATTGCATTTCTCAGCGTCTATCTCATATTCGATCAGTTCCCGGCACACACCGGCAGGGCAGCGTTTTTCATTGACATGAGCCTCGTATTCCTCGGGGAAATATCTTAATGTGGAGAGCACGGGATTGGGCGCGGTTTTTCCCAGCCCGCAGAGGGATGCGGAGGCAACGGTGTCCGCTAATTCCTTTAGAAGGTCAATCTGCTCCGGCCGGCCGCGACCCTCAGTGATATCGGTTACGATCTCCAGCATGCGGTCGATGCCAAGCCGGCAGGGCACACATTTTCCACACGACTCATCCTGCAGAAATGCCAGAAAGTATTTTGCCACATCCACCATACAGGTTTTTTCGTCCATCACCACAATGCCGCCTGAACCTACCATTGAGCCCGCATCGTAAAGCGCATCGAAATCAACGGGAAGATCAAGCCTATCCAGGGGGAGACATCCGCCGGAGGGACCGCCGGTCTGCACGGCCTTAACGGCCCTACCGTTAATGGCGCCTCCACCGATATCAAAAACTATGGTGCGTAGCGGAGTACCCATGGCAACCTCGACAAGACCGGTATTCTTTACCCGGCCGGTGAGCGCGAAAATCTTGGTCCCTTTGCTCCCCCTGGTTCCTTTGCCTGCAAACCATGCCGCTCCATTCGATATAATAGGAGGAACATTTGCCCATGTTTCGACGTTATTCAGGGTTGTGGGCTTGTGCCACAACCCATTCGCTACGGTATGCACATCTTTAGGGCGCGGTTCTCCCACTTTGCCCTCCAGCGAAGCCATAAGCGCCGTTGATTCACCACAGACGAAAGCTCCTCCTCCACGGCAGATTTCCATATCAAAGGAAAATCCGCCCCCCAGGATGTCATCGCCTAAAAGGCCGTATTCTCTGGCCTGCTGCATTGCAATCCGCGCATGTTTTACCGCAAGAGGGTACTCATTACGAACGTAAATGTATCCTTGCCGGGCGCCTATGGCCCAGGCCCCTATCATCATGCCCTCAATAACCAGGTGCGGATTGCCTTCGAGGATGCTCCTGTCCATGTAGGCGCCGGGATCCCCTTCATCCGCATTGCAGATGACGTACTTTTCCTCACCGGGTGCGGATCGGCACTCGGCCCACTTTCTGGCTGTCGGGAATCCGCCTCCGCCGCGACCCCTTAAACCGGAAATCTTGACCTCCTCGATGACTTTTTCAGGGGAAAATTCAGTAAGGGTTTTTGCCAGTGCCGAGTACCCGCCGATAGCAATGTAGTCTTCAATAGAACACGGATCCACATGCCTGTTCTGTGCAAGCAACTGACGGTCCTGGGCACGGTAGAAAGGAATTTCCGCTTCAGTTCGTACTTTTTTTGATGTAACGGGATCAGTGTACAGCAAACGTTCAATTACCTCACCCTTGAGTATGGTTTCGGCAATGATCTCACCGGCGTCTCCCGGCTTCAGGCCGCAGTAAAAAATATTGCCCGGTTCGAGAATCATTAATGGCCCCTGCTCGCAGAAGCCGTGACACCCTGTAGCGCGTACCCACACGCCCTCTTCCAGTTTCCGTTTCTTAAGTTCTTTTTTAAATGCGTCAATTACGTCCTGAGAACGGGAGGCATGACATCCTGTACCCCCGCAGATGGTAAGCTTGGATTTAAAGTTTTTAACGCTTGAGCGAAGCCGTTTGCGCAATTCAGTGAGATCTTTGACGCTTTTTACCCTTGGTTTTACCTTTGGCATCGTCGGTGTCCTCTATTCCTTTTTCATTAACTGAATTTATTAGTGAACGGAGCTTGCTGGGGGTCATGTGTTTATAATACGTTCCGTTGAGTACAACTACGGGGCCCAGGGCACATGCTCCGAGACAGTTCACCTGCTCGAGAGTGAGCTGGCCGTCTTCAGTGGTGTCCCCCGGTGAGATACCGAGTTGACCGAGAACCTGGTTGGACAAAAGATTGGACCCTCGTACGTGGCACGCAGTGCCCGTGCAGATCGTGATCACGTTTCTACCACGCGGCTTAAGTGAAAAAGCCTTGTAAAAGTTTGCTACCCTATACACCTCTATTAAAGGAACTCCCAGTTCCCTGGAAACAATCCTCATGTCCTCCTCGGGAATATGCCTGTAGCGCTCTTGCACGTCATGCAGCACTTCAATGAGCTGATGCGGCTGGCTCCGGCGACCTTTCAATATGGATTCAAGTGTTAACACAGACATAAGAGCCTCCCATCATAAGAACAAATTTTTCTTTAATCGAACTAAAAAAACCGGGCTTAAATCATCTATTGACACGATAATTTTCATCGGATATATTACAGATGTAAATACAATAAGAATGCTTACTTTATGCCTATACAATATAGGCATAAAGACTGATATTTATACCTATCTAATGCCTATAAAATATAGGGAGTAAGCAGTGGCCGGGGCGAAATCTTCTTCAGACCATACCGATCTTTCAGCGTCGCTATATCCTGAAAAGGAACTGAAGTTCCTTTTACCGGTTCCTCAAAAGAGCGAAATCGATCCTGCTAAGGTAGAAGTCGCTCTACTGGAACGTATTAAAGAACTGAATTGTATGTACGGGATGGCAATACTCGCCGAACGTTATTCCGATTCTATCGAGGATTTCCTGCGGAATCTCATTAACATCCTGCCTCCCTCCTGGCAGTACCCCGAGATCACATGTGCGCGGATTCTGTTCGATGGAAAGACCTATAAAAGCCGTGGATTCAATTCTTCGAAGTGGCGTCAATCTTCTCGAATTTTAATGTACAACGAGCCGATGGGTGAAGTTGAAGTGTTCTATCTTGAAGAGATGCCACCGGAAGATGAAGGGCCTTTTTTGAAGGAAGAGCGCCTGCTGCTGGATGCAATTGCCGAACAGATCGGCAAAACCGCCGTACGGATTTCCGCCGAACAGGAATTGAGGGAACTGAACAAGCAGCTTACCGTAGAGCGCAAGGCGCTCCAGGAAGCAAATGCGGGGCTGAGGGCAGTTATGGCAAGGATTGAAGAAGAAAAGATGAACATCAATAAGAATATACAGGCAAATGTCGAAAAGATCCTGATGCCGATTTTACACGCACTTTCACTGGAACTACCGAAAAGTCAGAAAAAATACGCGGAGATTCTGAGAACTAATTTGGAGGAAATTACCTCTCCTTTTATTAATCAATTGTCTCGCAGATTTTATTCTCTGACACCAACGGAGATTAAAATCTGTAAATTGATTCGCAATGGAATGCGCACTAAAGAAATTGCGCGGATTCAAGGCGTGTCGGTGGCCACGATCAATCGTCACCGTGAGCATATTCGCCGAAAGCTCGATATCATCAACAGAGATGTCAATCTTACAACCTATTTGCAATCGAACATGTGGGAGGAAGAAGGAACGATCGGGAGGGATTTATCCCCGGTTGCTCAAGCCGAATTATAACATACTGGAAATACACAATTAAAGGAGGTAATTGCAAAAGTCCAATTTTGGTAGCCGCAGGCTTTAGCCTGCGTTTTGTAACATATTGAAAACAAAGAAAACACGCAAACTAAAGTTTGCGGCTACATTTTAATTTCAAGACTTTTGCAATTACCTCAAAGGAAAGAAATTTCCGGATAAGATAATAGAAGAAGGACTGACGGACATGGAAATCATCACCGCTGTCAAGGGATTTAAG
>MNZP01000059.1:0-16882 GCA_001873675.1 Syntrophaceae bacterium CG2_30_49_12
CATGAACTGAATGACATCGATCGGTGTTAATTCACTCAACTGTTTTTCAGAAAAATGAACAAATCTCTCACGCAAAAATGTTTGTAGATAGCCTGAATACTGATGTTTCGTTGTTTCTTTGGCTCCTGAGACCTGTAGCAGAAAATTTTCAAAGTCATGCACGATGTCGTGGTAATCCATACTTCTCCCTCCTAGTTTTGATGTGATATATTGGTTTTATTATGCTGAGTTGCGGAATTGCAATGGCGAGTTTATTTTAGCAATCTCGGGCAAACAAGGAAGGAGGGAATAGCTAACTCCGCATAATTTCGAACTCCGCATAATACGGATTATGCAAAGCTTTGCATAAGCCTTAATATCTCACCATTTGCTCGCCCCGGTTCGGGATGTGCGAACACATCGCGGCCAGCCATTCCAGCGCCGGGAAGTTCTTGGTTGTCTCGCCGTCCTTGGCTGTATAAACGACCGTCCCCTCCTGGTCCAGATACTGCGTACGCTCCTGGGAGAAGGACGCCCGGATGATGTAACGCGCCAGATTTTCCATAGCCGTATCATCAGTGGGCGATATACGGTTGCCGCAGAAGACCCCGTATCAAGTACGGGGCAGGCTGTGAAACCCGGAATGTTTCCATGCAGAGAGCATCCGCGCCATCTCCTCCGTGATCTTCCCCTTGTTCAAGAGCATCCGGAATATCTTATGCCGGAAGAGGGCCTCCAGCTTTTTCAACTCCAGGGGTGGGGCGACGCGGAACATGCCCTTGTTGCCATAGAAACAGCCGTCCGTCACCAAAATGTGACAGTGCGGATTGAATCCGAGAAAATCGCCGAAGGTCTGGACAGCGATGACGGCGCCGGGGAAGGGATCATTTTCAGGAACCGCATCCTGGAGAAAAACCTTCAGGGCTTCCCAGGCGCAGCGGCTAAGATCGGCAAGAAGCTTCCGGTTCCCCGATCAGGTCGAGGACAGGCTCCGAGGAAATACCTACGGAGGATTTTCGGTATGCTGAATACGAAATGACGGTGAGGAATTTTCTTGAGCACGTCGCAGCACAACCATTCCCCGAATTCTACCACGCGCTTCTGATGACACGAAGGACAGAAGTGCCGGCGCTTGCAAGAGTATGCCAGGAGATATTCATGGCCGCAGTCTTTACATCCCCGATCAGGTCGAGGACAAGCTTCACACGGGCAAACCCGTTGTGCAAATTACCCCCGTATCAAGTACGGGGCAGGCTGCATCGAGATAACGATAGATCACCTGCTCGATATATGGCCGCCAGAAGCCGTATTGCCTGGAGAAATGCTCGTCATAGATTTGGACAAAGGTTTCAAAATAGTCCTCTACACAGCGGTAGTAATCCGAAGACTGCGGATTTCGTGGACGATAAACAGCGGCAGGAGCGGACATGATTTCTCCTTTGAGAAAATCAGACCGCCAATAATAGAACGAGCGTTCTATTTGTCAAGAAGAATGGTACGGTGTGTCAACATTTATCTTGCCTCTACCGGGAAAAAGTTTTAATAACACCCATGCTCGAAGCGGGCTCAACGAAGCATGACATTCTGTGCAACTGAAACATAGTTTACCGGCGAGGGAGCAAGCCCCATCGGCGGCGCGCCGGAGGAATTGGAGACTTTTGACGGGGGTGAAGCCGCTATCCGATCCGAGGCGCAGAACACGGAGGCCTATCTCGACCGGATGATCCGGCTCTTGCGCGGGGATGGCGTCCGCTTTCCCGACAACAAGGTCATGAAGTTCAGGACATTGGAGACACTGGCCGACGGCTCGATGCTCCGCGCGAGGGGCTTCTGGGGCGAAGGGGATGAAGAACGCCTTGTGGCGGTGGTCTTCGGCCCCCAGTACGGCCCGCTGACTACGCGCATCGTGGAGGAGGGCATCCGGATCGCAGCCCGGCGGGGTTTCGACGATCTGGTCTTCGCCGCCTTCAGCTTCGATGCCCGGGCCCAGGTGACGATTCAGGAAGTGCAGGACCCGACCGTTAAGCTGCACATGGCGCAGATCGCCCGGACGTAAACATGGGCGACCTGCTCAAGACGACCGTCTCCAGCCAGCTCTTCACGGTCTCCGGGTCGCCCCGGACGCGCCTGACACAGGAAGACGACGGACAGTATGTCGTCCATATGGAGGGCGTGGACATCTACGATACTGTAACGAACGCCATCCGTTCGACGGGGGCGGAAAAGGTGGCGGCGTGGTTTCTCGACAGCGACTACGACGGCAGGTGTTTCTGTGTCTGCCAGGCCTTCTTCCCGGATAAGGGCACCTGGGAGAAGCTCGGCAAGGCCCTGGGGGGCGCACTTGATGAAGAGGCCTTCGCGAAGCTCTCCGGCACGGAGTCCCTGCCCTTCACGGCGGGCGAGCACCAGCGGATCGCCATCAAAGTCATTGACCCGCGGGGAAATGAAGTCTTGCGGGTGCACCGTTTGGGGGTGTATGATACAAAATAATGTAAGGGCTATTATTAAGAATCGTCATACCGGCGTAGGCCGGTATCCAGTCTTTTAAACCTGGATGCCGGGCAATGCATAGAAGAAAAAATCCGGCGAGAAAAAACACGAAAATCATCATCGTTGGGAGGTGAATCATGAATAACTGGATTGTCGTAGATTCAACAATCTGTGCGGGAAAACCGACCATTCGGGGTACCAGAATCATGGTGAAGAATATTTTGGGCATGATTGCAGGCGGTTACGCATTGGATCAGATATTGGAAGCCTATCCTGAGTTGACCCATGAGATGGTCGAAGCCGCGCTTCAGTACGCCATGATGGTTATTGACGAAGAAAAGGTTCTGGCCCATGCTTGAAACGGAGCTTCGCATTCTACTGGACCAGAATGTGCCTTATGCCGTGGCGGTATGGCTTCGTACGCAACGGCCCTCATGGCTGGTTCGGCATGTCAAGGATCTCGGATTCGAAGGCCGATCCGATGATTCTCTTTTTCGCTGGGCTCAACAGGAAAAAGCTATCGTAATCACTTTTGATGAGGATTTTGCCGACTCTCGCCTGTATCCTTTAGGGCAACATTACGGCGTCATCAGGCTCCGGGTATGGCCGACGACCATCGAAAAGACAAAGGAAGCAATGGATCGCTTGCTACATCAGCTCCCGGCAGAAGAGTGGATTAGCAGCCTCATAATTATTGATAACCTGAAAATAAGGGTACGAAAATTATGAATTCCCCTCCACAATCAGCCCCTGTCCTCATTCAGCCTGTCGAAAGTCCGGTGATCTGCCGGCCCTATCACGAGCCGTCGCATTACTGGGATTATGACCGACAGACTGGCCGCGCCAACAAGCGGGATGGCCGTCGCCCCGCGGCCTACTGGTACAAGTTTGCCGAGGCTGACACGCGGCGGGGACAGCTCTCCCTTGAATTGGAAGAAGACCGGCGGGACCTGACCCTCGTAAACAAGCTGCGCGCCGACGTGAAGCGCTGGCGGAATTCCGGCTGGGAAGGAGCAACAAATGTTACCAAAGACCTGCTCCGGCACTGGTCACGGAAAGACCGCCCCCGGCGCTTTTTCTTCTGCCAGTTGGAAGCGGCGGAAACGATGATTTTTCTCAATGAAATCCGCGGTTACCGGCGCGACAGGCAGAGGGGAAAGCCGCGCTGGAACCCCGAATTTACCGATGGCGACTTTAAGCTGCTCTGGAAGATGGCCGATGGGTCTGTGGAATCCCTGACCCGCTACGCCTGCAAAATGGCCACCGGCAGCGGCAAGACGGTGGTCATGGCCATGATCATCACCTGGGCCTTCTGCAACCGTGCCCGTGTGCCCTCTGACGACCGCTTTCCCAACGCCGTTCTGGTCTGCTGTCCGAACCTGACCATCAAGGAGCGGCTTCAGGTCCTGCGTACGGACAACCGGGGCGATGACTATTATACACAGTTTGACCTGATCCCGCCCCCGTACCGCGATCTCCTGCGCACGGGCAAGGTTCTGGTCACGAACTGGCATTTTTTCGCGCCGGAATCGGAGCACAGCGAAGGCGGCCGGAGTTACGCCGTCGTGAAGAAGGGCGAAGAAACGGATGAGGCATTCGCCAGGAACCGCCTGGGCGAACTCTGCGAGCGTGGTCCGATCATGGTTTTGAACAACGAAGGTCATCATGCCTACCGGCCGGCCCCGATTGCCGAGAAGGAGACGAACACCGAAGCAAAAAAGGAGCGCGAGGCCGCCACGATCTGGGTGCAGGAACTGGACCGGATCGCCGGGGCCTGCGGTATTCGCTTCTGCATGGATCTGTCCGCCACGCCGTTCTATATCAAGGGGAGCGGATACCCGGAGGGCGAACCGTTTCCCTGGATCGTCAGTGATTTCGGCCTGGTGGACACAATCGAAAGCGGCATCACGAAAATCCCCCGCCTGCCCGTGAGCGACACAACGGGACAACCAGACCCGAAATATTTCCGTCTCTGGCGGAACATCACCCAGGATTTAGCGGCGGGGCAGCGGCTGTCCAACAAGCGGCCGAAACCGGAGGTAGTATGGGAACGCTCCCAGGATGCCTTTGTCCAATTGGCCGGAGAATACAAGAAGGCCTTCGGGAGCCAGTTCCTCTGTGAGCAGGTGGTGGGTCGTGGTCTCAGGCGCATGAACTACACGCCGGACCCGCAGACGGAACTCCTGCCGGAGGAGTACGTGGATGTGTACGGCATCCCCTTTTCGGTGATTCCCTACAAGGGCAAGCCATCACAAGCGCCGCCCGGCCGGCCGGTCAACCATGTCTATGCCATGCAGGAACGGACCGCCTATGAACTGCGTTTCCCAAACGTTGAGGGCTACGTGTACGCGCTCCGGAAACCATCGGTCAGGGCCGACTTCAGCACACTGGAACGGCTGGTCATCGAGCCCGAACGTACCCCGACAGCCACCTTCTTGCGGATTATCACCGACCACCTGGAAGGCGGCGCCCGCGGGGGAGGGATCGGGGAATACGTGGAGCACAACCGCGCGGCGAAGAAGACGAATAAGATCGCACTAAATACCAGGCCGCCCGGCGCTGGGTTACGGCGGTAAACAACTGGGGACGGCTGGGGGTGTGGGATTTTAAGCCCTGCCGGGATCCGCAGACACTGCCGCGACTTGTGGCTGATTTTGAGAGAAGATGATTGAGTTTCTCAATTGTGGATTACATGTGTGATACTTATTTTTCAGAAATATTCTCCTGTTTGAGCCGGACTTTCAGCCACATCTGCAGCCGTTCTTCGAGAGGACCAACCCACTTCTCAAGCGATGCAATGTCTCCGTCGACCAGGGCTTTCCTGTGCTCGGGTGTGAGATCATAGGATGCCAGAACACCCGCGGGGTTTTCCGCCAGGGCTGTTAAGAATTTGTTGTCTTCTACCGCTCTCTCAAGCACGGTCAGGATGGCCTTTACCGAAGAGACCTTGAATTCGGGAATCTTTGCCTGGAGATCAAAAGCCGGGTTGGTCAGGCGGTTCGCGGGAGCCTCCTTCCAATGAAAGGCCATAAATGCCTGACCGGGTCTGACCCGATGGGTCTTCTTGACTTTGGTCTGAATCGCTCCTCTGCAAGAGCTCAGAGAGATCACATCTCCCTCCACAATTCCGAGCCGACTCGCATCCACAGGATTGATCTCAACCCGACTTTCCGGTGCCAGCGTTTCCAGAACATGGGACCGATGGCTCATGCTTCCGGTATGCCAGTGTTCCAGGATCCTTCCCGTGGTTAACAAAATGGGATAGGCGAAAGTGGGCAGTTCTGCCGGCGGGCGGTCAAGGACCACATGAAACTTGCCGCGACCCCGGGTGAATTGACCCTTATGCAGGATGGGAGTTCCGGTATGTTTCTTATCCCAGCAGGGCCATTGGAGTCCTCCTCTGCCGAGGCGATCATGGTTGATCCCTCCGTAAATGGGAGTGAGCCGGGCAATCTCGTCCATGATCTCCGCACTGGACTGGTAGTCCATGGGATATCCCAGCCGCTTCGATATCTCGGCAATGATCTCCCAGTCCGGTCTGGCCTCCCCCGGCGGATCAATAGCCTTGCGAACCCGCTGGACACGGCGCTCCGTATTGGTGAAGGTCCCGTCCTTCTCCGCAAAACTCGTCGCAGGCAAGATCACATCAGCCATCTGGGCCGTTTCTGTCAAAAAGATGTCCTGTACGATGAGCAACTCCAGCCTGGCCAGAGCTTCTCTCACATGGTTCAGATCGGGTTCGCTGAGCATGGGGTTTTCCCCCATCACATAAAGCGCCTTCAGTTGCCCCTCATAAGCTGCCTGAACCATCTCCGTGATCGTGATGCCCGGTTTTTCGTTCAGGTTCTTTCCCCAGGCTTTCTCAAATTTTTCTCTCACACCAGGATGGTCCACCCGCTGGTATCCCGGATAGACCACGGGTAAGGCGCCCATATCGCAGGCGCCCTGAACATTATTCTGTCCCCGGAGGGGCGAGAAGCCTGTTCCCTTGCGCCCCAGATTTCCGGTGAGCATTAAGAGGTTGGCAATGGCCTTTACATTATCCGTTCCGGTCGTGTGTTGTGTTATTCCCATGCCGTAGAGGACGATGGCCTTTTTTGCCTTTCCGAAAAGCAGACCACTCTGCCGGATTTTCTCTCCGGCGACGCCAGTGATGGCATCTACTGTTTTGAGGTCATAACCATTCAGAGATTCGAGAAAAGGCTCAAACTCCTCGCACCGCTTTGCAATAAAGGTCTGATCATGGAGGTTCTCTTCCACGATCTGCCGCATCATCCCGTTGAGAAGCGCCACATCCGTTCCAGGAAAATGGTC
Organism: Syntrophaceae bacterium CG2_30_49_12; assembly: GCA_001873675.1. Classification (GTDB taxonomy): domain Bacteria; phylum Desulfobacterota; class Syntrophia; order Syntrophales; family CG2-30-49-12; genus CG2-30-49-12. The sequence goes on from MNZP01000059.1 coordinate 6,784, forward strand.
CAGATGAATTTCCGCCATGTCGCACAATTCGATCCTGCGCGGGTCCGCCACGATCAGCTTCGCTCCGTTATTTTTAATGGCCCGCTTGATCCTCCGGCCGATGATGGGATGACATTCGGTCGTATTGGACCCGATGACAAACAGGACTTCGGCCTGATCAATATCGGAGATGGAATTGCTCATCGCTCCATCCCCGAAGGCCGCCAGTGCGGCCGCCACGGTAGAGGCATGACAGAGCCGGGCGCAGTGGTCCACATTGTTCGTATGGAGAACCGCTCTCGCAAATTTCTGGAAAAGATAGTTATCCTCATTGGTGCACTTGGCAGAACTGAGCAGACCGATGGCATCCGGCCCATGGCGGTCTATGGTCAGGCCGATGTCCTGCGCCATCCGGTCCAGGACCTCATTCCAGTCCGCCTCGCGAAAGATCTGGTGGATATCAGTCGTGCTGACGTTCTTGGGAACTCCTTCCTTTCGAATCAGGGGCCGGGTCAGTCGATCTTGGTGATTAACGAAGTCCAGGCCATAACGCCCTTTGACACAGAGGCCGCCTTTATTTACCGGGCTCTCTTTTGCACCCTGAACATCAACGATTTCATTGCCTCGGATGCCCAGATAGATAGAGCAACCCACACCGCAATAGGGGCAGATTGTTTTGACATGGTCTGTTGGCTGTATGTAGTGTTTGGGAACAAGGGCTCCGGTTGGGCATCTGGAGATGCACTCGCCACAGGACACGCAGATTGAATCATGGATCGGCTTATCGCCGAAGGTGCTCACTTTGGTTGCGTAGCCTCTGAAAGCCAGGTCAATGGCACCGACCGCAGCGATCTCCTCGCAGGCCTGTACGCATCTTCCGCAGAGTAAGCACTTGTTGTGGTCACGGTCAAAGGCAGGGTGGCTTTTATCCACTGGCAATATTTGTGTACCCTTGCGCAATTTATCTAAGTTTTCCTGTTCGATGCCCAGATATTGGGCAACCTTCTGAAGTTCACATCGTTGGTTCTTAGTGCAGGTCAGGCAATCGCCATGGTGGTTAACGAGGATGAGTTCCAATGCGGCCCGTCGTGCCAGGTTCACCATGGGCGTGTCGGTACGAATCACCATCCCATCCACTGCGGGTGTGGTGCATGAACTAACAATACCGCGCATTCCCTCGATTTCGACAAGGCAAAGTCGGCAAGCTCCGTACGGTTTTAGGTCAGGGTCATAACAGAGAGTTGGGATATAAACACTAGCACCCAATGCCGCCTCCAGCACAGTCATGCCTTTAAGTGCCTTTATTTTTTTTCCATTAATCATCAAACTCATGGTACCAGCCTTTTTTCTATCAGTGGCCGGGATCATTGTGCTCATTTGTTCTCCCTTCTCAATAAATACCTTTTAGTTCAGACGGTTTTTTAACAGGCAGTTCCGGAAATTTACTCCGGCTCAAGGTCGCATCTTAAACATCGTTGTGCCTCTTCTATTGCTATTGCTTCTGGATAACCGATTTCTACTACCTCGAAGCCTTCAAGCCGCCTGTCGAGTGATAGAACTGGCATTGGGGGACGATGTTTTTCCGATTCCTCCTCTGACATCTCGGGCAAAGCTGTGACATCTTCCGGTGAGGCTATCTTTTCCTCGATGAGACCTTTGCCTCCAAGGTATTTATCAATCGATATGGCAGCTTGCCTTCCTGCGGCGATAGCCTCTATAACTGAGGCTGGCCCGCTAACCACGTCTCCACCAGCGAATACGCCTACCCTCTCCGTCGCGGATGTGTCTGGATCAGCGTGCAGAACTCCACCCCTATCGACCTTTACCCCCATCTTCTCTGGAATTTGAGGGATCTGTCCAATGGCTGTTACGATGGTGTCGAACTCTTCCTCAAATTTGCTGCCAGACACTGGTTCCGGCTGTCGCCTGCCACTGGCGTCCGTCTTTCCCAACTTCATCTGAATGCATTCCATCTTGAAGTGACCGTTCTGGCGGTATATATTGACTGGAGCGATAAGATACTTTATCTTCACGCCTTCCTCCAAAGCCTCCTCAACCTCTTCTTTAGAGGCGGGCATCTCTTCCCGGCTACGACGATAGATGATCGTTACCTCTTTAGCGCCGAGTCGAAGAGCAGTGCGTGAGGCATCGATGGCGGCATTGCCTCCACCGATGACAGCAACCTTTTCTCCCAGCTTGACCTCTTTCCCCAGGCTCACATCACGAAGCAAAGAGACGCAGTCTACTACCCCTTGAGAGTCTTCTCCGGCAACACGCATTTTGGTGCCAACGTGTGCTCCCAGAGCCAGAAATATTGCATCAAACCCCTGCTCGCGAAGTGAATTGACGGAATCTATTCTGCAATTCGTCTTTATCTCCACTCTCACTTGTTTAATCATTTCTATTTCAGCGTCCAGCACCTCCTTCGGCAACCTGTATCTTGGGATGCCGACTCTCATCATCCCTCCAGCTTCAGGCAACGTCTCGAAAACTGTTACAGCGTGACCTCCAGTCTTTGCAAGATAGTATGCGGCTGTCAGCCCGGCAGGGCCCGAACCCACCACAGCAACACGCTTCCCAGAAGGTAAGGCAACCTTCTGGTTGATGGAGGCTGCCTTCTTGGCATGGTCAGCCGCAAAGCGCTTCAGCGCTCTGATAGCGACAGGCTCGTCGAGTTGACTTCGCCGGCACTTATCCTCACAGGGATGGAAACAGACATAGCCGCAAACCGAAGGGAAGGGGATCCTCTCTCTAATCACCGAGAGGGCCTCGTCATAATTCCCCTCAGTGATCCGGCGAATGTAGCGGGGCACATCGACTCCCGCAGGGCAAGTATGACTGCAAGGGGCCTTAACCAATCCTTTGCATATCGCTGCTGCACAGTGTGATCTCTTGATGTGAGATTCATATTCATCTCGGAAATACCGGATGGTCGAGAGCACAGGGTTAGGAACTGTTTGTCCTAGACCGCAGAGGGAGCCTGCCTTGACGGCTTCACCCAGTTCGATCAACAGGTAAATGTCCTCCATCTTGCCCCTTCCGCAAGTAATGTCTTCAAGGATGTCGAGCATCTGTTTGGTGCCCCAACGGCAGGGGATGCATTTGCCGCAGGACTCAAGCTGGGTAAATGAGAGGAAATACTTTGCCATATCCACCATGCAAGTGTCCTCGTCCAGCACCACCATGCCACCTGATCCCATGATGGAACCTGCTTCAGCCAGTGTTTCATAATCAACAGGAGAATCTAAGAAGCTGGCGGGTAAACAACCCCCAGATGGACCTCCTGTCTGCACGGCCTTGAAGCGTTTACCACTGGGAATGCCCCCTCCAATTTCAAAAATAATCTCGCGGAGGGTTGTGCCCATTGGCACCTCAACAAGACCACTATTAGTGATCTTCCCGGTGAGGGCGAAGACAGCGCTCCCCTTACTTTTCTCCGTGCCTATGCTGGCATACCACTCTGCACCTTTTTCGATTATTACGGGGATGCTTGCTAATGTTTTTACGTTGTTAATGTTGGTAGGCTTACCCCATAAACCAGACTGAGCGGGGAAAGGAGGGCGGGGGCGAGGCATGCCTCGATTGCCCTCAATCGAGGCCATCAAGGCGGTTTCCTCACCGCAGACAAAGGCGCCCGCGCCTTCCTTAACGTGCACATTGAAACTAAAATCCGAGCCCTGGATGCGCTTGCCCATTATTCCATAATCCTCTGCTTGCTTAATGGCGATGTACAAACGTTTAATAGCCAGGGGATATTCAGCTCTACAATAGATATAGCCTTCGTTGGCTCCGATGGCATATGCGGCGATAATCATTCCTTCAATGACGGCATGGGGGTCGCCCTCCATGGTGCTTCTGTCCATGAAAGCCCCTGGGTCACCTTCATCAGCATTGCAAATCATGTATTTCTGATGGCTAGGCGCCTTGCGGCAAAACTCCCATTTTTGCCCTGTGGGAAACCCGGCGCCACCACGTCCTCGCAGTCCGGAGTCTTTGATCTCCTGAACCACCTCTTCGCGTTTCATCTGGAGTGCTTTTACCAGCCCACTGTATCCGCCCCGGGCAATATAATGTTCGATATTCTCCGGGTCTATTAGGCCGCAATTTCGCAGTGCAATCCGCACCTGCGGTTTGATCATGGGTAGCTCTTCGAAGCGCGGGATCCCGTCCACCGATCCCTCCCCCATCATGCAAACAGCCCACTCAGGTTTTGGATCATCATCCCGAAGGAAGGCCAGAAGAATTTCCTCCGTCCTTTTGGCTGTGAGGTTTCCGTAATAGATGAAAGGCCCTCCGGGCTTTCGAACGGCCATGATCGGCTCCAGGTAGCACGTGCCGATACATCCCACCTGCAGGATGCGGCCCAGGAGGTTCATCTGTTTGAGCGTCTGTTTGGCCGCCACATAAACCTCATCCGCCCCCGCCGCCTTACCGCACGTCCCCATCCCGATCTGGATGAGGGGTTGCCGAAGATTCTCGAGTGCTTTCCAGTTTTTTTCGGCCCGTTCCTTTATCAACGTAAAATCCATGGTCCACCTCAATCTCGCTTTTCTCGGATCACATGAGGAGCCCTTCTTCTCTAACCCGAATCTCATCGAGGAGCTTCAATGCCCTGGATCGTTTCAGGCTTCCGTATACTGAATCGTTGACGACCATGATCGGTGCTAATGCACAGGAGCCGAAGCAGGCAACGGTCTCAATCGTAAAAAGGCCATCCCGCGTCATCTGTCCGGGTGCCACCTGAAGATGCCCCTTAATGTCCTCCAGAATCCGGTCTGAACCTTTTACATGACAGGCGGTCCCGCGACAGACCCGAATGACGTTTCTCCCCACGGGTTGAAACCGGAACTGGGCATAGAATGTGGCTGTCCCGAAAACCCTTGCCGTTGACAGTCTGGTAAGGCGGGCTATCTCGAGAAGGGCCTGCTCGGGCAGAAAACCCAGCGCCCTCTGTACCCTCTGAAGCATGGGAATAAGTTCATCGGCCCTTCCCTTAAATTCCTTCCCTATCTCATTGAAGAGACCCTCTATCTCCAGCCTACTTTCAACAGCCAGTTCCTCATAGATGGCCTGTTCCATGTTTTTCTTCCTTTCTTAGACTGAATCTCCTGAACCTTCACCCGGAAAAACAGAGGTCAATTACCAGGCTTCACGCTCCAGTCGCTTGTAGATGAACATGAGATGTTCTTCGGTAAGTTCCCCGACATTCTTCCGGATCCACCCCAGATCACCGGAAAGAATGGCAGCCTTGGCCTTACGGGAAAGACGATATTCCTTCAAGGCCTCGGAACCGTTCTCCATCAATTCGCGCCAGAACTCTCCGTTCTGATAAGCCCTTTCCAGAACCCGGATGACCTCTTCCTTCTGGATCAGTCGTTCCTTATGCGTCTCGACGATGAGCTCTTCCATGGATCCCTTCTCTTTTTGTTTCAGCGCACTCTTTACAGCCGCCTTAAATTCATCCTCCGTAAAGGGTTTGCGCAGATAGTCCGAGACCCCCATCTTGACGGCCTGGACTGCCGAAGAAACAGAGGGATAACCTGTGATGATGACCACATTTGTTCTGGGTCGCTTCTCACATACATGCTGAACGACATCCATGCCATCCATGTCGGGCAACCGAAGGTCGGCCACTAAGAGGTCGAACTCACCTGCCCTGAACTTATCCAGGGCGCTCTGTCCTGTGTCGGCCATATCCACCTCATAGCCTTCTTCCCGCATCACCATCTCAAGTCCTTTGGCCACATTCATCTCATCCTCCATGAGGAGGACATGGGGCCGATAAGACGGTTCACTTCTTATGGTTTCTTGAATTGCGTTCATGGTCTTTACATCCTTTCCTCTGTTGTCACCCTCACCCTAAACTTTGCAAGAAAGATGCCAATCATTACCAAAGAGAGTATAGAGGTGATTGATAAATAATTTTAATGGGTTGGAATAAATAGCCCTATTTGGAAAAACGAATACGGGGTGTCAAATCGTATAGAAGTTTATATACGGAAAAAGGGGGAAGATGCGATTTTACAGGTTGCATTAAATATTTATGGATGTATAATAAAACATACACAGGAGGCGTTGATGGATCAACGGATAGATTTCGAAACACTTTATAACATCCTTGGGGATATTAGCGCATCGCTTCATTCCGACGCCCATGTCAAGGATGTACTGGAGACCATGGTAATGAAATCTGCCCAGATGCTGAATGCCAAGTGCGCTCTCATCCGGATTTTAAACCCGAAGACCAACCAACTGGATCTGAGGGCGGCATATGGTCTGAGTGATCATTACCTTTCTAAAGGACCGGTATTCAGCGAAAAAATCATTACGGATCTCTGCCAGCAGAACAGAATCATCATAATCCGTGACATCTTCAATGATCCCCGTGTTCAATACCCCAAAGAGGCATGGGCAGAAGGAATCCGGATGATGCTTGATGCACCGATCACCTTTAAAAATAATGTTCTGGGTATCCTTCGCATCCATTTCACCGAACCGAGGGATTTTTCCGAAGAAGAACTGCATTACCTCATCCTCATTGCAGAACGAGGGGCCGCCGTCATCCAGAGGGCCCAGATCATTGAGATGCAGGAATCCCGATACGATCAGTTGGCCCTTCAGACGGAAAAATTATCGGCTCTGGGCCGGATGGCCGCCGGAATCGCCCATGAGATCAACAATCCCCTTGCCGGCATCCTCCTCTATAGTTCAAACCTGCTCAAAAAGGCTCCGAAGGAGGGACCCTTCAGAGAAGGGCTTGAAATCATTGTACAGGAGACCCTACGGTGTAAGACCATCATCCAGGAACTCTTAGAATTCTCCCGGCCAAGCGAGCCTAAGGCGGTCATGACCAATGTGAATCATGTGATTGAAAAAGCCCTCCACCTTCTGGAAAATGAGTTCCGGCTCCGGTATATTCGGCTGGAGAAACACCTGTTCGATCCATTGCCGGACCTCCTGATCGATGAGAACCAGATGAAACAAATTTTTGTGAACCTGCTCCTGAACGCCATTCAGGCGATCGAAGAACAGGGAACCGTGACGATCCGGAGCTATGTCAGCCCTGACAGAAAGAATGTAGCTATCGATGTCTCTGACACGGGATGCGGAATTCCTCCGGATCATATGCCCAAGATCTTTGAACCTTTCTTCTCCACGAAGGCAAAGGGAACCGGTCTCGGCCTGACCGTGACCTATGGAATCGTTCAGAAACACGGGGGACACATCTATACCTCCAGCCAACCTAAACAGGGGACACAGTTTACGGTCGAGCTTCCTATTCCCTCAGGGCTTCATCAAAGAGAAATGAGAAGGTAGAAATGAAACCCGTTAAGATTCTGGTGATTGATGACGAACCCGTGGTCTGCAAAGGATGCCGCCTGGCGCTCTCGGATCAAGACCATCTGGTAGATATTTGCATGACGGGCAGGGAAGGCGTGGACCTGATCCGGGAAGGCGCCTACGATCTGATCCTGCTCGATATGAAGTTGCCCGACATAGAAGGCGTGGAGATCCTCAGGACCATTCACGAAACGAAACAGGGTCTTCTTGTGATCGTCATGACAGGGTATTCCACCGTTCAAAACGCAGTGGAAGCCATGAAATTAGGGGCCTTTGACTACCTCCCCAAACCTTTCACCGACGAAGAACTGATGCTGGTGGTCCAGAGAGCCATTGAAAAAAAACGCCTGATGGAAGAGAATCTCCACCTTCGGAAGGAACTCTTCAACCGGTTCAGCTTCGAAAATATTATTGGAGAGAGCCCTAATATCCTTCACATCTTCGAACAGATCGAGAAGGTCGCTCCGACCGACAGCACGGTGCTTCTGTATGGAGAAAGCGGTACAGGAAAAGAACTATTTGCAGGGGCCATTCATGCCCGTAGCCAAAGGACTCATTGTCAATTTGTCGCCGTCGATTGCAGTACCCTCTCTCCCAGTCTTCTCGAAAGCGAACTTTTCGGGCATGTCAGAGGAGCCTTCACCGGTGCGGTTCGGGACAAGGAAGGCATATTCGATGTGGCCAACGGCGGGACCCTCTTTATGGATGATGTGACCAATCTGAATCTTGAGGTCCAGGGAAAGTTCCTGCGGGTCCTGGAGACCGGTGAATACAAACCGGTGGGAGCGAGCCGCTTCCACAAAACCGATGTCCGGATCATTGCGGCCACCAATAGGGATTTGAAGGCGATGATTGAAGAGGGAAAGTTCAGGGAGGACCTCTTTTACCGCTTGAATGTCTTTCCCATCTACATTCCTCCCCTTCAGGATAGAAAGGAGGACATCCCCAGGCTTGTCTATCATTTCCTCAGGCACTTTTGCCGCAAAACGGGGAAACGGATCGAAGGGTTCTCTGATGAGGCTTTGGAGAGTTTAATAAATTACGATTGGCCTGGCAATGTCCGGCAACTGAAGAATGTGGTGGAGCGTCTGGTTATCATGGCGGACGATACCAAGCTCGACCTGCTCCATCTGCTCGATCAGCTTCAGTTGAAACGATCCTGGAAAGGTCATCCGATCCCCGAGACCCTGAAAGAGCTCAATGCCGCAAAGAAGCATCTTCTCGAACAGACCTTCGGACAGATTCAGAAAGCCTTTCTCATCAATGCCCTCCGGGCATCGAACGGAAACATCACCCGTGCCGCCGAGAGAGTGGGCATGCAACGGCCCAATTTCTGCGCCCTCCTCAAAAAGCACCGCATTTTGCCCGAACATATCAAAAACGAAAAAGAAAATTAGGAAAATTAGTACTACTACGTTGCGATGCAAATCAACAGGAGATGCTTGAATTTACAAGATTTTCAGCTTTCTTAACTGACAGATATCCTTTGGCCAGGGATGTATTGACGCGGACGACTTCCCTGTTTATATCCCTCATCGGGTAATCCTCTGTAATTTCAGGAAGCTGATCCGCCTGCTGTGAAGCGCTGATCACGGAACCGGCCGGGACATAGCGGTGATCCGCCACGGTCACCCCCATGAGAATCACTCCCGGTTCGATGACACAGCGCCTCCCCACGGAGGATTTAAAGACCAGGGCCTTCATTCCGACAAAGGTATCATCCATAATAACGGCCGGCCCGTGAATCTGCGCCTGATGGGCCAGGGAGACCCTCTTTCCAATATAAACGGCATACCGCCTGCCATTTACTTCGTATAGATTCTTCTCCACGGCCTTTCTCTCGCTCTCCGTTTTAAGGGCATGGATAACAACCCCGTCCTGGATATTTGAATCATCACCGACATAGAGGGGCTGCCCCTCATCACCACGGACGGATGCCATCGGCGCAACCATGATGTTCCTGCCAAGGACGACGTTTCCGATAACAGCCGCCAGGGGGTGGACGTAGGTCGAAGGATCAATAACCGGCTCCGATACCTTCGTGCAAAAGTCCGTTAATACATTCTTCTCTATCATACCATCACTTCGCAGTTTTTCTCTTCAGCAGTTCTTCCCAGACCTTACTGACAATTTCCCTCGTTCTTTCCAAGGGGCCATGGTTATCAATGATAATGTCGGCATATTGGATCTTATCATCAATGGGCATCTGGGAGGCAAGTCTCTCCAGGGCATCTTCCCGGGAGCATCCGTTTCTCTTCATCAACCTCTCTATTTGTTCATCAGGAGAAATATAGACCAGCGCAACAACATCCACCAAATGCTGCAACCTGCCCTCGATAAGCAGGGGCACATCCGACAGGAATATCCCGTCTGGTTTCGCTTCCCTGATCTCATTCATCCTCTTCCGCCATTCGGGAAGGATATGGGGATGAACAATACGACCGAGGACGGCTAATTTCTCCCTGTCTTTAAAGACGATGGCGCCTAACTTTGTCCGGTTTATCGTCCTGTCCTCATTGAGAATCTCTGCCCCAAAATACTCTATAATCGCCTTCCAGGCAGGACGATCCGGTTCCTCCACGTAGTGGGCAATTTCATCAAAGTCAATCAGACATGCCCCTTTCTCCTGAAACATCTTTGCTACCGTAGATTTTCCGGAGGCAATCCCACCTGTTAGACCCACATTCAACATGATGTTACATCCATTAAAAGAGGATAGGAAAGAATGACAGAGCTGTACGCCATATTACTTCAGGAAACGGTATACTGACCCCTGATC
>MNZP01000059.1:16899-22173 GCA_001873675.1 Syntrophaceae bacterium CG2_30_49_12
TGATCCCTGACCCCTTCATAAAGATAGCGCTCACCGGACAGCTCTCCACACAGGCACGGCAGTTGTTGCACGAGTGTCTTGCCGGATCCCTTTCGCCGATAAAGCTGACCACCGTATCAAAACCTCTCCCCGCAAAGGTCAACAGGGAATAACCGTTTTTCTCCCGGCAGGTAAAGACGCATCTACCGCAGAGAACACAACGCAATGGTTCGTAAGTAATGAAGGGGTGGGCAAAACAGGAAGAAATATCCCGCTCTAAATACTCAAGCTGTCCTGACTTCAAACGAACCCCTAAGAATCTTGCCATACGCTGCAGTTCGCATTTCTTATGGGAAGGGCAGTTCCGGCAATCCACCCGGTGTGCCGAAAGAAGGAGGCGCAGGGCGGTGCGTTGCAGTTGTCTCACGGCAGCGGTATCGGTTCTCACCACCATGCCTTCCCTGGGTTCTACCTTGCATGAGACGGCGGGTTTATTTTCCCCCTCAACCTCCACAAAGCACAATCGGCACGAGGCGGGAGGGTTTTTCATCTCCTCGAGGAAACATAGATTGGGGATGTAGACCCCGCTCTCAAGGCATGCCCGGAGAAGGGTTTTCCCCTCTTCCACTTCTATTTCTCTTTCATCAACTATCAGTTTGATCATGTTTTTTAGCTTCCGGGGGACGTTCGATTTTAGGGGCAAGTTCAGGAGGCGATACTTTCCTTACCGCATCATATTCCCGGGGACAGGATGCCATACATTCCCCGCACTTGACACAGAGACTCTGGTCAATGCCCTTTTTCTGCCCCTTGGTGGTAAAAATAGCCTCCACGGGACAGGAACCGACACAGGCATCACAGCCGCGGGCGCATCTGTCCAGGTCAATGTAAAATGCCGTTAAGGCGCGGCACACCATGGCGGGACAGCGCTTCTCCCTTAAATGTGCCTCGTATTCATCCCTGAAATACTTAAGCGATGTCAACACCGGATTGGGAGCCGTCTTCCCCAGACCACAGAGGGAGCCTTCTTTTATCTCTCTGCTTAAAGCCTCCAGTAACTCCATGTCCCCTTCCTTTCCCTCCCCCTTCGTGAGCCGCTCCAATATACCGAGAAGATGACGGGTCCCGATCCTGCAAAATGTGCACTTACCGCATGACTCCTTCTGGGTAAAATCGAGAAAATACCGGGCAACGTCCACCATGCAGTTCCCCTCGTCCAGCACCACCATACCTCCCGATCCCATCATCGCCCCGGCCTGGGTCAATGAATCAAAATCAATGGGAGTATCGAGAAAATCATTCGGTAGACATCCTCCTGAGGGGCCACCAATCTGCACCGCCTTGAACTTCTTTTTTTCCGGCACACCCCCGCAGATATCAAAGATGAGGGTACGCAGCGATGTTCCCATAGGAACTTCCACGAGACCGGGATGGACAACCTTCCCCACCACAGAGAACACTGCCGTTCCAGGACTGTCAGGGGCGCCTATTTCCCGGTACCACCTGCCGCCATGCTTTAAAATAGCCGGGAGGAAGGAAAGGGTTTTTACATTATTTATCACCGTGGGTTGTCCCCAGAGACCAACTTGTACCGGGTAGGGCGGGCGGTATTGGGGCATCCCCCTCTTCCCCTCAATGGACTGGATAAGGGCCGTTTCCTCTCCGCAGACGAAGGCCCCGGAACCCTGAAACAGGGAGACTTCCAGATTAAAGTCCGTCCCCAATATCTCTTTTCCCAGGAGGCCGACCTGTCTGGCCTGGCTGATGGCAGTGGTCATTGTCTTCACGGCAAGGGGGTATTCCGCTCTAACATAAACAACGGCCTTTTTCGCCCCTACAGCATAGGCGCAGAGAGCAATCCCCTCCAGTAACTGGTGGGGATTGCTCTCGATAATGGTTCGATCCATGTAGGCGCCTGGATCTCCCTCATCTGCATTACAGATAACCGTCTTTTCCTGCCCGCTGGCATTCCTGGCAAATTTCCATTTCTTACCTGTGGGGAAACCGGCGCCACCCCTCCCCCTGAGCCCCGATGCGAGCACTTGCCGTATGACTTCTCCGGGTTCCAAACCAAGCGCCTTGAAAAGAGTGGAGTAACCCCCTTTTGTAATGTATTCGTTAATATCTTCCGGGTCAATCAGGCCGCATTCCTCCATCACTATTCTTCGCTCCATGTTGAACCGGGGGAAGGCGATGACGGTGGGGATCAGTTCATTCTCAACGCTGGCCCCCAATACATACTCGAAAAGAGGGTCCCCCTCTTCGAGAAAGGCCCGCACGAGGGCCCCGGCCTTGCCGGGGTTTACGTTGTGGTAATAGATAGGGGGGAATCCGGGGTTATCAATTAAAACAAGCGGTTCCGCATAGCAATGGCCGAGACAACCCACGGGAACGATGTGCGCTTCGATATGCCGCTCGGCAAGCGCTTCGGCAAATGCCGCCTTAGTTTCCACGGCGCCGGCGGCAAGACCGCACGTGGCCATGCCGATATAAATATACGGAACATCTGTTTTTCTACTATTCAGGAAGCATTTCTTTGCTTTCTCGACGAGCGACGCAAAACACTCCTCTAATTTCTTATTGTTCACTTCTTCTTTCTTCTCTTTCCTTACGTTCCTTTTCTATTTCGAATCCCAGGAGGAGACCCTCGACCTTGCTGGGGGCCATGCGACCATGAACCGTTTCATCCACCACACTTACCGGGGCCAGGGCACAACAGCCCACACATGCTACCCTCTCGAGACTGAACTCCCTGTCAGAGGTGGTCTCGCCCTCCTTGATCTTGAGTTTTCGTTCAAAGTTTTCGAGGACAATGTCTCCCCCCACTACGTGGCAGGCTGTCCCGAGGCAGACCCGGATCTGGTGCTTTCCGGGTGGATGAAAACGAAACTGATTATAAAAAGAGGCAACCCCATAAACCTCCGAGGTAGATATCTCCAGGTACTCCGCCACTGCCTGCATCGCTTGCAAGGAAAGATAGCGATGTTTATGCTGGATTATCTGGAGAACAGGGATAAGATTTGATCTTTCTTTTGCAAACGTTACGAGAATGGAGGCAATATCCTCCATTATAATCTTTTCCTCTATCTCATCCACAGAAACCTCCATCTCTGCATTTTTTCCTTCGTAACAGTTCAGCCCCTTGATGTCAAGAAACAAAATAAGTATTTGCACAACACTTAAATCAATGTTACAAAAGGGATAAAAAGCAATAAGGTGATGAAGGCATGAGGAAGCTTTTAGTTACAGGTGCGGCAGGATTTATCGGGTTTCACCTCTGTAAGCGCCTTCTGGAAGATGGCAAGACGGTAGTGGGGCTCGATAATCTAAATCCATATTACGATGTCCAACTGAAAAAAGATCGTCTAAACAGGTTAAAATCATTTGATAAATTCCACTTTGTCAGATTGGATTTAAGCAATCGCAAGGGAATGGAGAATCTTTTTGCGGAAAATGGTTTTGAGTGCGTGGTGAATTTAGCGGCTCAGGCAGGCGTGCGCTACAGCCTGAAGAACCCCCACGCCTATATACAAAGTAATTTGGTGGGCTTCCTGAACATCCTGGAAGGATGCCGTCATAATAAAGTCAAGCACCTGGGTTTTGCCTCCAGCAGTTCGGTGTACGGTCTAAATACCAAAATGCCTTTTTCGATGCACGACAGCGTGGACCATCCCGTCAGCCTCTACGCAGCCACCAAAAAAGCCAACGAGCTCATGGCGCATAGCTACAGCTATCTTTACGCCCTGCCGACTACGGGACTTCGTTTCTTTACCGTTTACGGTCCCTGGGGTCGCCCTGACATGGCGCTTTTCCTTTTCACCAGGGCCATCCTGACAGGAGAATCTATACAGGTTTTCAACCATGGGAACATGGAGAGAGATTTCACCTATATCGACGACGTCACCGAAGGCGTAGTAAGAATCATGGATAAGGTACCAACAGAAAATGCCGCATGGAAGTCAGAGAAACCCGATCCGGGAACCAGCAAAGCGCCGTATAGGATTTACAATATCGGCAACAATCGGCCAGTAAAGCTCATGGATTTCATCGCAGCGATAGAAGAAGCGCTCGGCCAAAAAGCCGTAAAGGAGTTCCTTCCCCTGCAACTTGGAGACGTGGCGAAAACCTATGCCGACGTGGACGACCTGATCCGCGACGTCGGCTTCAAGCCCAGCACATCCATCAATTCAGGCATACGTAAATTCGTGGAGTGGTACCTCGCCTATTACAAAATACGGGCGCTGTCCCCCATTTGTCCCCATTTGTCCCATTTCGTCCAACGGCGCCAAACCGAACAGCCGAATGAATAAACCATAATGAACCTTTTCATTACCGGCGGCGCCGGATACATCGGAAGTCATGTAGTCAAAGCCTTAGGAGAAGCGGGCCACAATCTGCTTATTTTCGACAATCTTTCCACCGGCCATGAATGGGCCGTCCTCTATGGCACGTTAATCCAGGGTGATCTGGCCGATAAAAAGCTACTCAAAGAAACCCTATCCAATTTCAAGCCTGACGGGGTCATCCATTTCGCCGCTTCGATCCAGGTAGAGGAATCGGTACGCAAACCCATTGCCTACTATCTGAACAACGTTGCCAACAGCCTTAATCTCCTCGATGTCCTGGGTGAACTGGGAATCAATTATTTCATCTATTCTTCTACAGCCGCTGTCTATGGCATACCAGAGGTAATTCCCATTACCGAACAAACGCCCCTGAATCCTATTAGTCCCTATGGGGCATCAAAGGTTATGGTTGAAAAAGCCCTCCAGGACTTAAGCCACGCTGGTGGCTTCAATTACATTGCCCTCCGTTACTTCAACGTAGCCGGCGCCGACTTCATGGGAAGAATCGGCCAGGCCTATAAAGAAACGACACATTTAATCACAAGGGCATTGAAAACGGCCAAAGGCGAATTTCCTAAGCTGGCTATTTATGGAACAGACTACCCGACTTCAGACGGTACCTGTATAAGGGATTACATCCACGTGGATGATTTGGCACAGGCACACATATTGGCATTGGAATACCTCTTGGAAACGGGCAGAAGTAATGTTATGAACTGCGGTTACGGACACGGCTTCTCCGTCAAAGAGGTGGTCAACATTACGAAAAAAGTCACAGGTGTTGATTTCGCCGTTGAAGAAACCGGACGCCGGGCTGGCGATCCTCCGGTCATCGTTGCTGACAGCAAGAAACTCAGGGAGTTAACCGGTTGGACTCCCAAACACGACGAATTGGAATATATCATTCAAACGGCATGGTGTTGGGAACGATCTCTTAATATCTCTTAAG
>MNZP01000064.1 GCA_001873675.1 Syntrophaceae bacterium CG2_30_49_12
GAACCCCTGAACTTTGAACCTGAGTAGTTACTTTTCCTGTAACTATTCAGCCACCAAGGCACAAAGACCCAAAGAGAAGATGGATATAAATTGAATAACGGAGTTTTCTCATTAATTTCAATGTGCCATGCATTAAAAAGGCTATTATAAAGAATTAATTCTATAATCTTGGTGCCTTTGTGCCTTTGTGGCAAGATACCTGAGTAGTTACGCCAAAGAAAGCGAAATGGTATCATGTCATCTCCTGCCACGAGGAAGCGCGGCCCTCCTGCGCTGGCGAAGGAATTCGATCACACCCGGAAGCACGGAGAGGAAGATAATAACAAAAATGACCAGCGAGAAGTTTTGTTTAACAGCACGAAGATTACCAAAATAGTACCCTCCGAAGATAAAAACGGCAATCCAGGAAATCCCGCCTAAAACATTATAACAGGCAAAACGCCGGTAGGTCATAGCGCCAACTCCGGCCACAAAGGGCGCAAATGTGCGAATAATCGGGACAAATCGTGCGATGACAATCGTTTTCCCCCCGTATTTTTCATAAAACCGGTGGGTACGCTCCAGATACTCCCTGTTGAGAAACCGGACATTTTCCTTACGAAAAATTTTTGGTCCCACGAATTTTCCTGCCGCGTAGTTTACTGCATCTCCCCCTACAGCCGCAACAGATAGAATGACAAACAACAACTCCACTTCAAGAACACCGATTGCCGCGAAGGCGCCCAGGCCAAAAAGGAGAGAATCACCAGGGAGGAGGGGGGTTACCACTAATCCTGTTTCACAGAAGATAACAAGAAAGACGAGCAGATAGGTCCAGCCACCGAAGTTTTGTACAGCCATACTCAGGTACCTGTCGAGGTGGAGAAAAAAATCGAAAAAATTCATCATCAGTTCCACAGAAACATTTCCCTGTCACTTTTTTATTCTATTCGGAATCCTTATGGTACATACCATATGTCATATGTCACATACTGTTTCCTTTATCGCCATCTTCCCGTTGACATGCAATGGACTTCATCCTATACTCCCCGCCCGAACAAAAAGCAAGTTCCCCTGGGCAGGTTAAGCTTAAAGGGGCGGGGACGATGCAATTTAATAGGAACCTTTGAAAACGGTAGTACAAATGAACAACACATGGGTCTGGGTTGATAACCCTTTAAAATTGTCTCGGGCGGGAAACGATATTAGCAGTACCTCTGTAATTGGCATTGATACAGAATATGATTCTCTTCGATACTTTCGGGAGAAGCTCTGCCTGATCCAGATAAAAACTGAAAAAAAGACCTACCTTTTAGACCCCCTTGACAGGTTCGACCTCTCCTTTCTGGGGGATAGTTTTGCGGAGCCTTCCATCCTCAAGATCATGCACGCCGCTGATAATGATATCCGGCTTTTGAGACGGGACTACGGCTTTGAATTCAGAAACCTTTTCGATACCCAGCGGGCCGCTTCGATCCTCGGCGACCACAACCTCTCCCTTTCGAAGCTGGTGGAAAAATATCTGGGTATCGAACTTAAAAAAAAGAAAAAAACACAGAGATCTCTTTGGAATACCCGTCCTTTAACAGAGGAACAGTTGAACTATGCCGTTCTCGATACGGCATATCTGTTATCCTTGTACAAGAAGCTGGAAAGTGAGATTCAGCAGAAAGGTCTGGATGCAGAGGCGACAAGGGTCTTTGATGCTGCTGCTATTGTTAGGTGGCACGAAAAAACACTCGATCCCCGGGGACACACTAAAATTAAAGGGTATCAAGACCTTACAGGATGTGAAAGGCAACGTCTAAAGAACCTCTTCCGCTGGCGCTTTCGAAAGGCAAAAGAATCTAACAGGGCGTTTTTTATGATTCTCTCCGATCAGGCGATAGTAAACTTATCAAAAACGAAGACTGACTCCATTTCGAGCCTGAATGAAATCGGTGTACTTTCTCCTGAAAAAATGAGTGCCTTTGGTCTGGAACTTGTTGAAATATTAGGGCAAAACTGAATAGTTACGTCAGTACAACACTATTTCGGGGGGAGGCATCAGAAATCCCTTTTCATACCCCATCTTGAAGAGTATCTCCAGTGCCCGTCTCCCCCTTTCACCCATATCAATGGTCAGTTCACTGACGTACATTTTTACAAACTCTTTGCCAAGCCGGGGATCAATACCTCTTCCCCATTGCAGCGCATAAGGTATGGATTCGTTCAAATGCGTGTATCCATAACGGATACTTTGCTTCAACCCATCTGAGAGCTTATGGGCTAAATCGTCTCCCAGATCCTTGCGTACCACGTCAAGCCCCAGGGGTAGAGGCAGACCGCCGGTTTCCCTTTCCCAGAGCTGACCAAAATCGAGGATTTTGTTAAAACCCTCCTGCTGATACGTCAACTGTCCCTCGTGGATCAACAGGCCGGCGTCAAATTCCCCTGATGACACCCGTTTCATAATCTGGTCAAAGGGGATGTCGGTATTCGCGATGCCGTCGGTGAAAATCTTGAAAATCAATGTCGCCGTCGTTAATCTTCCCGGTGTCGCCACGTTTTTACCCTTCAGCTCGGATAGCGACCTGTATTTTTTCGCCACCAGGACCGGCCCATATCCCTCCCCCATGCTCGCGCCGGTAGTCATGATCCAATAACTACCGGCAACGTAGGGGAACGCATGGGCGGAAATGGCGGTAACTTCCAATTCTGCATTAATTGCCCGCATATTTAGCGATTGAATATCTTCAAGTAGGTGCTCGATCCTGATACCCTCAAGTTTTACCTTCCCGCTGGCCAGTCCGTAAAACATAAAAGCATCATCAGGATCGGGACTGTGACCAACTTTGATTATCTTTTCCGGCATCGTTCGGTCATCCTCTCGCAGAACGCGCTAAAATAGGCTTTCGCCGGTTTTGAAGGCTTGGATCGTCCATAGGTTCAACTCTCATTTTATGACAGACAATAGACCCTTGCTCAAATGCAATACCAAACATTATCTCAGGCGCAAGACGAAAATCAAGAGAAATCTCCAGAAATGTTTTTACCCTTGAATAAATCATGTTTGTATTATAATCTACAACACTTAAAGTATCCTTAATTTTGTTAAGAGTTAGGCTGTTTAGAGTTGAGAAAGATTATTGAGAAAAATGCCTTATCTGACCCTGCCTTTCATGCCCTGTTTGACATGGTCAGCAGGGGAGAAAAAAAGATAAAGATCGGCGGTCTTTACGGTACGGCAAAATCCCTCCTCCTTTCCATTATTTTCAGACGTATCAACAAGTTATTAGTCGTAGTCGTTCCTACGGAAAAGGAAGCGAAGGATACCTGTCAGGACATTTCTTTTTTCCTGGGAGAGGATAAGGTATCCCTTTATCCCCCCTGGGACACTATTTCCCTTGACCTGTTTACTTTCCAGAGGGAAGTGGAACTACTGCGGGTGGAGGTGCTTTACCGGTTATTAGTAGGAGAGGCGGCGGTAGTCATAGCGCCCTTAAAGGCCCTGATGCAGAAAGTTATGTCGTCCCGTGTCTTCGAGGATTATCTTGAATTCATCTCTGTGGGGAGTGTCATCGCAAGGGATGAGTTGTTATCAAAATTGTTCGCGGGTGGCTACAGCAGAGTTCCTCTTGTGGAGAAAAAGGGCGAATTCAGTCTGCGGGGTTATGTCGTTGATGTTTTCCCTCCCCATGCGACGAGACCTATCCGGATGGAGTTCATGGGAGACGAGGTGGAATCTATCAGGGAGTTTGATCCCTCGTCACAGAGATCCACGGGAAATTTGGAAGAATTTATCATTACTCCGGCAAGGGAGGTTATCCTGACTACCGAGAGAAAACAACAGGCCATAAGAAATATAAGACAGCGGGCGAATGAACTGGAACTCCAGGGGATAATGAAACATCCATCCTTAGATATGATTGAAAACGGCCTGGTCTCTTCGATAAATCCCCTGTTTCTCTCTCTCTTTTACGAATCCTTTACCAATAATGAAAATCCCCCCTCACCCCCCTTTGGAAAAGGGGGGCTGGGGGGATTTTCAGATGAAAACCTGGAGGATCGTGGTACGCTCGGGACATTGTTTGACTTCATGCCCCGGGGTACTGTTCTCATCACTGATGATTTTCCGGCGCTACGGTTCTCTGAAGAGGGGATAGTAAATGAGATGGACGGTCTCTTAATGAAGACCGGCAGCGAGGGGAAGTTCTACCTGGACAGGGAATCTTCTTTTCTGACGGGGGAGAAACTCCTCCGGCACGGCGATGATTTCCAGCAGATACATCTCGAAGGCCTGACCATTAGCGGTATTGGTGATGGAGAAAATTCTGCCGCGCAGGTGAAATTTCTCATGGATGCGGACCTGGAATGGAAGGAAGCTCCGAAGATACAGGTTGAAGATGAGGGACTTCTCGCCCCCCTTGTGGAAAGGATCAAGGGGTGGCTTGATGGTGGGAACCTGGTAACCATTCTCTGCGCAAGCCAGGATGGAACACAGCGAATGTCGCATCTCTTAGGGCAATACTCTATTCCCGTCAGCCGGTCTCACGACAGCTCCCCTCCCTTCCTTGCCGAGGTTCTCCAGCGTGACGGCAATGGACGCCTCCTTCTCAGAGAGGGGAAGATAACCTCGGGATTCCACTTCCCCGGTCTAAAGCTGGTGATGATCTCTGAAGAGGATATCTTCGGTAAAAAGGTGGCGAGAAGGAGGACAAAGCCGGTCAGAGAAGGGTATTTTCTTCAATCCTTTGGTGAGCTGAAGGAGGGAGATTATGTTGTCCATACTGACCATGGTATCGGGATCTACCAGGGACTTCAGAAACTTACTGTCGGTAAGATGGAAAACGATTTCCTCCTTGTTGAGTACCAGGAAGGAGATAAACTCTATATGCCGGTAGACCGTCTCGACCGGATACAGAGGTACATCGGTCCGGAAGGTTACGTGCCGAGGATTGATCGTTTAGGGGGGACTTCCTGGGAGTCGGTGAAGGAAAGGATTAAGAAATCGGTGAGAGAGGTTGCCGAAGAGCTTGTTTCGGTCTATGCCGCCAGGGCGGTGATGGAAAGGCCGCCATTTTCTTTACCTGATAGGATTTACAATGAATTTTCTTCCACCTTTGAGTTTGAAGAGACACCCGATCAGGCCATGGCGATTGAGGATATTTGTCTTGACATGGACAGCGCCAGACCCATGGACAGATTGATCTGCGGTGATGCCGGGTTTGGTAAGACTGAGGTAGCCCTGAGGGCTTCTTTTCGGGCTGTCATGGATGGGAAACAGGTTGCCCTTTTAGTTCCCACGACGATCCTGGCCGAGCAGCACTACCAGACATTTTCCCGGAGATTGAAAGATTTTCCCGTTTGTGTTGATGTCCTGAATCGTTTTAAAACGAAGAACGAGCAACAGAAAATCATAGAGGGGATCAGGAAGGGAGGGGTGGATATTATTATCGGCACCCACCGGCTCTTGCAGAAGGACATTGCCTTCAAAGACCTGGGTCTTGTCATTATAGACGAAGAACAGCGTTTTGGAGTAATTCATAAGGAGAAACTCAAGAAACTCCGAACCCTCGTTGACGTCCTCACCCTGACCGCAACCCCCATACCGAGGACCATGCACCTTGCGCTCATCGGTATCCGTGATGTATCTGTCATCAATACCCCTCCCGAAGATCGCCTCCCCATTAATGTTTATGTGCTTGAATTTAATGAAGATACAATAAGAGAGGCGATTCGTCAGGAACTAAGGCGAAAGGGGCAGGTCTTCTTTCTCCACGACCGTGTACAATCCATATTCACTGTGGCAAGGTTTGTGGAAAGGATCGTTCCTGAGGCCAGGATCGCTGTTGTTCATGGCCGCATGAAGGGAAAAGAGATAGAGGATGCGATGGCAAAGTTCATCAGGGGAGATCACGATGTCCTGGTATGCACGACGATCATCAGCTCCGGTATTGATATACCTACGGCCAATACCATCATCATCAATCGTGCCGATCGGCTCGGCCTTTCCCAATTGTATCAGCTCAGGGGAAGAGTAGGAAGGTCGCAGGCGGAGGCATATGCCTATCTTCTGATACCTAAGGGAGCGGCGCTACAGCCGGATGCCCGGAAGAGACTGCGGGTGATCATGGATTTTTCCGAGCCCGGCTCCGGTTTCCGCATTGCTATGAACGACCTGAATATCAGAGGAGGAGGGGATATCCTTGGCACTTCCCAGTCGGGACACGTCTCGGCTGTTGGCTACGAAATGTATACCGAATTAATGGAGAAGACCATCCGGGAGCTAAAGGGTGAGGTGATCGAAGAGGAGGTAAAGCCGGAGATTAATCTCGGTCTGTCCGCTTTTATTCCTGAGGACTATATGACCGACGGCGCAAGGAGACTTGTCACCTACAAGAGGTTGTCCCTGGCGGCAACGGACGGGGAACTGTCTGAAATCAGGGAAGAACTGGCAGATTGCTATGGATTCATACCCCCTGAACTTACGAACCTGTTAGAGGTGATCAGTATCAGGAACAAGTTGAAGCATCTCAAGAGTACGAAGATGGGATATGACGGGAAGACCATGTTCATACTTTTCCAGGAGAACTCTCCCGTGGAGGCGGCCAAAATCGTCGAGCTGGCCCGGAAAAAGATGAGGGGGATGAGACTGACCCCTGATTTTAAACTCTATGTTCCCATGCCGTCTCTGGCGGGGGGTGAAATCATCAGACATGCGAAAGGCCTGTTACAGGCATTGATGAACTGATACCACTCACTCGACAGATAAATTTAAGCGGTTCAGATCTATACCCAACGCATGGCAATGCTTTTTTAAGGAATCCCAGTCTGTTCTACTTATCTTCCGAAATGAGACGATAAGATGGGAAATTTTATATTTGTCCACAATCTCGTCCAATCGATCCTTACCTCCCAGTACAGGGTGTCCCAGAAATTGACAGTCCTGCTTGCGAATATCATCGTCAATAAACCCTACAAGGGTCAGATCCAGGTTTTTATTCTGTTCTATTTCACGTGAGAGAAGCTGTCCGCCTGCCCCGGCGCCGTAAATCAGTGCCCGTTGTCCCCCCTTAGGCGAGTTCTTAGGGATCGCTTCGCCGATTAAACGGTAGGAAAATCGGGAGGTGGTCACAAGCAGGAGGAGAATCAGCCCGTAGATAACGAATACGGTGCGGGAAAAACCGAGGAAACGGTAGAGAGCTAAATTGGTCAGTACGGCTAAAACAGCGCCCAGGGTTACCGCCTTAAAGTAGGCAATTACGTCTCTCATGCCGACGTATTGCCAGATGCCCCGATAGACACCTAAGAGGTAAAAGGAAAAAAGCTGGCATGCCACAACGATGGGGAGGGATTTAAGAAAAACAGCAAAATTATCTGCATAAGCGGAGCCTTCAAACCGGAGGAGATAGGAGAGCCAGTATGCCAGGGAAATCAGTACCAGGTCCAACAACACCTCAAACAACCTTTTCTTGTAAGTAATGGTGATGAGAAGGGGGGTAAACTTTAGTATATTAGAGCTGTTTATCACGGATTTTTCGTCATATACCTTAACGTGGGCGAGGTAGAGCCAGAAAAAGAAGGTGAAGAGGAGAAATACGGCAACTAAAACGATGCTCATACCAGTAGGCATGCGAGCAATAGTCATGGCTAATAGGCCCGATAAAACGGCAAATCCATAGAGCGCTAAAACGGCAGTCCGCTCGGTGAAACCAATGGCAACCATACGATGAGAAGAGTGATCCTTCCCGCCCAGGAAAATAGGGCGACCCAAAAGCTTACGCATCAGGCTGACAAAGGTAGTGTCTATGATTGGTATGAACAGGATGAGGACAGGAATGGCCAGGACAGAGATCAGGTTGTTCGCCTGGCTTCCAATCCCCCATCCGGCCGCTTTCGTTGTTAACCCTGCCAGGATAAAACCGATGAGTAAGCTGCCGGCATCACCCATGAATATGGAGGCAGGGTGGAAGTTATAGACCAGGAAACCAAGAACGGAACCGAGAAAAGCGGAGAGGAGAAGCAACACCGGAATGGCATTGCTCCCTCCCAGGTGAAGGGAGATATACGCCCAAAAGAGAAAAATACCAGCCAGAAAGGCAATTCCGGCTGAGAGGCCGTCCATGTTATCCAGGAGGTTGAAGGCATTTGTAATAGCCACTATCCAGAAGATGCTGAGCAACAAATTGGCTGTTCTGGATGCAAGCCAGTTTACCTCGAAGCCGAGGGCGACTACGAGGGAAGCAACAATGATCTGACCAACCAGCTTATACTGAGGCTTGATCTCCAGGATATCATCTGCGAGACCCAGGAGAAAGATGGCCGTGCTACCCAGGACAAACGGTAGAAGGAAGCCGGTGTGGATGTGGTAACCGAGAATAAAAGAGGCCGTTGGCCAGACAATTATCAGGGAGAAGAAGATGCCTACCCCGCCCAGGAGGGGGGTTGGTCTTTCATGCCAGCGGTCTTCCCGGTATCTGGCCACAAGATTTTTTCCCCTGGCTAAGCGTCGTATCAGAGGGGTAAGGGAAAGGGAGAACAAAAGGGAGGCTAAGAAGGGAAGGACATATATGGGATTCATGTTTTGTAATAATCAATGACACTCTGAATGATATCGTGAAGGTTGTTCCGGGGCTCAAAATGAATTAAATTCTTTATCTTGGAGGTATCCGGGCAGCGGCGTTGCATATCCTCATATCCTGGTCCGTAGGCCTTTTCGTAGGTGATATATTCAATTTCCGATGAGCTTCCCGTCATTTCCTTGACTATCCTGGCCAGTTCGGCAATGGTAATCTCCTTGGAGGAGCCAACATTAAAGATCTGCCCCACCGCTTTGGGTTCGGACATAAGTTTTATCAAGGCATCAACCACATCTGACACATGGGTAAAGCTGCGTGATTGTGAACCATCGCCGTATACTGTAATCGGCTTGCCGATGAGGGCCTTCTGCACAAAGTTGGGGACGACCATCCCGTATTGCCCTGTTTGCCGTGGGCCAATGGTGTTGAACGCACGGGCAATAATGACCGGCAACTTCTTCTCTTCAAAGTAGGCAAGAGCTAAAAATTCATCCAGCGCTTTTGAGCAGGCGTATGCCCAGCGGCGTTTCGTGGTGGCGCCCATCATACTATCGGAGTTCTCGGAGAGAAGAGAGGCATTTTCTCCGTTCATAATCTTTCCATAGACCTCGGAGGTGGAAGCGATAAACACCTTTTTTTTATACCGGTTGGCCAGCCTAAGAATCATCTCGGTTCCCATGATGTTCGTCTCAAGGGTTTCCACAGGTCTATTCATGATAAGTTTCACTCCCACTGCAGCAGCCATGTGGTATATATGATCGCATTCACCTACCAGTTTCTTCATGACCATTTCGTTAAGGATAGTATCAACCACCAGGTGAAAACGGGGATTTTTCAGATGATGCTCTACATTCTTCAACGAACCCGTGGAGAGATTATCAATCACTGACACATTCTCACCCATTTCCAGCAAACGATCCACTAAATATGATCCGATAAATCCTGCCCCGCCAGTAATCAGCGCTCTCATCTAAAAATACCCCTTCCACAGGCAAGTCGCCTGTCCTACCAATTTTAAGTCCTGCCGACAAAGCACGACCTAAGTAAGTGTGAGATAAGTATGCCACAAAAACGCACGACAAGACCAGAAAAAACAAAAGGCTTTGCCAGACGGAGATATAAATCGTTATTATGCTTGTAGAAAAGGCGATAACAACTTTTATGAAATTCAAGGAACGGACGAAACATCAGCTTCTCAGCGCTTCCTCCCACGTGATGAACGATAGATGCCATGGGGAAGTAAACCACCTTCCATCCTGCATTTCTCATCCGTTGACACCAGTCGGCATCTTCCCAGTACATAAAGAAGCGTTCGTCCAGTAAACCAACGGTCTCTATGGCCTTTCTCCTTACCACCATACAAGCCCCCGAAACCCAGTCCACTTCCATGGGAGTAATCCCATCCGATTTTGTTGTGAGTATGTTTTGAGAGCTGATCCTATTTTTGGGGAATAATTTACTCAGGATGGTTTTCCGCCCGAAGAAAGCGGTGAGGGGGGTAGGAAAGGATCTGGCAGATCCCTGAACTTTTCCGCCGGGATCGAGTATTTTCGGTCCCATGATGCCGATGTCAAGATGTTCTGCCATGTAGCCTGTAACAGACGTAAAAAAATTCTCTTTTACATAGGTATCGGGGTTCAGAATTACCACGTAGGGGGCATTGCTTTTTGTAAGGGCATCGTTGACCGCTTTCGAAAACCCCCTGTTGTGTTTGCTTCTTGAGAGGATAACCTGTGGAAACGTAATTGTCACACGGTCTATATTGTCATTTGAGGCATTGTCCTGCACAAAAATGTTTGCGGGAAAATCCCGGAGTGAATCGTAGACCGATCTCAAACATAGCAATAGATAATCGGTACTGTTAAAATTTACGATAATAATATCCATATCTTTTTTCATCTTATCGTAATTATTGGGTTTATTTTTCGCCTAAACCTTATGCAATCCGGTATAAAATTGGGACAATTGCATACTTATCATATTTATCAACATACTTATTAACAATCTTTTCCACATCTCTGTGGATTCCAATGCCAAGTACCTGTAACTCAACTTAACTTAACCCTCCAGTTAAAGGGATCCTCCTTTTCCCCATATTGAATGCCAAGTATCTCGTTGTACAGTTTTTCGGCCAGGGGGCCTGTTTTCCCCTCGCCGATGATGTGTACCTTCCCCTGATAATATATCTGGCCTATAGGAGAAACGATCGCCGCCGTCCCGGAGGCAAAGACTTCCCTTATGGTCGGATTTCCAGAGGCGAATGCAGAGAGGATTTCATCCATTGCCAACGGTCTTTCCAGGACATTGATTCCCCAGCTCCTGGCAATCTGAATAACCGAATCACGGGTTACACCGGGAAGGATCGTCCCCGTAAGAGGAGGGGTAATCAGTTCATTGCCGATGACGAAAAAGATGTTGCTGGTTCCCACCTCCTCGACATACTTCCTTTCGATGGCATCGAGCCACAGTACCTGCGTATATCCCATTTCGGCGGCTAATTTGCTTGCATAGAGGCTGGCGGCATAATTGCCCGCTGCCTTACAGTGCCCTATCCCCCCCGGTGCAGACCGGACATATTCCTCACTCACGTATATCTTTGTGGGATTGAAACCCTCTGGGTAGTATGCACCTACAGGCCCCACAACAATAAAAAACAGATATTCATTAGAAGGGTGTACACCGAGGGATCTTTCCGTAGCGATCATCGTAGGACGGATATAGAGGGATGTTCCCCTGCCGTGAGGTATCCAGTCCTGTTCGATAAGCGCCAGTTTTTTCATGGCCTCCATAAACAGGTCGGGATCAATGGTGGGCATGCAGAGCCTTTTTGCGGAGGCGTTCATCCGTTTGATATTTTCAGAAGGTCTGAAGAGGAAGATAGAGCCGTTCCTCCCCCGGTAAGCCTTTAGCCCCTCAAAGATTTCCTGTCCATAATGGAAACACATAGCCGTGGGTTCGAGGGATAGCTCATGGTAAGGCCCTATCATGGCATCATGCCATCCCCTGTCATGGTGATACTTCATCGTAAAAAAATGATCGGTAAATATTTTCCCAAACCCCAGATTGGACTCATCAGTTGGCCTTGCCTTTCCTTTTTCCGGTGGAACCTGAACAATCTTTATTTCCATAGATACATCCCCCTTCGTCATTAAAGCATTTCCCTTCCTACTACTAAATCATCCTTCTATCAAGGTTTCTGTACTGAATGGCCTCGGCGATATGGCAGGAGCGGATATCTTTCTCTTCTTCGAGATCCGCGATGGTACGGGCAACTTTCAATATTCTCGTATAGGCACGGGCGCTAAACCCGAGCTTATCAATCGCCATTTCGATCAGTTTTCGAGAATCTTCATCAATGATGCAACATTCCTTGATCTGTTTGTCGGACATACCGGCATTTAACAGGGTATCATGACCATCGAATCTTTTTTTCTGCCGCGCCCTTGCCCTGACGATCCTTTCTTCGATGATCTCGGATGACTCTCCGGCATCTTTCCCTACAAGGTCTTTGTACCTGATAGACGGCACTTCAATGTGAATATCTATCCTATCCAGGAGAGGTCCTGATATTCTTGCCTGATACTGGTGAATCTGTTGAGGAGAACACCGGCAATCCTTGTGGGGGTCTCCATAGTAGCCGCAGGGACATGGGTTCATCGCCGCCACCAGCATAAATCTCGCCGGATAAGTGGCGGTAACAGAAGACCTCGTAATGGTAACATAGCCGTTCTCTAAGGGTTGCCTCAATGCCTCGAGGACATTCTTTTTGAACTCTGGCAACTCGTCGAGAAACAGGACACCGTGATGGGCAAGGCTGATCTCCCCGGGCTTTGGGACGTGCCCTCCCCCCACAAGTCCGGCATCCGAAATTGTATGGTGCGGCGCCCGAAAGGGTCTCGTTCCTAACAGAGTTTCCTTTTTGTCCAGCAGGCCGGCAACAGAAAATATCTTTGTGGTTTCAATGGCTTCCTCAAAGGAAAGTCCGGGAAGGATGGTAGAAAGTCGCTGGGCCAGCATGGTTTTCCCGGAACCGGGAGGTCCGACCATGATGATATTATGACCACCCCCTGCCGCTACCTCCAGGGCCCTTTTCGCCTGATCCTGTCCACGTATCTCACTGAAGTCGAAGGGATAACAAAGACTTCTCTTGAAAATCTCTGCTATATCCAGCTTGAGGGGCTCTATCTCTTTCGTCCCATTAAAAAATTCGACGACATCGGGCAGTGTATTGACGGGAATAACGGCAATAGCCTCCACCATGGCGGCCTCGAGGGCGTTTTCCGCCGGTACGATGATGCCCTTAATCCCCATTTCCTTTGCCTGAAAAGCCGCGGAAATGACGCCCTGGACACCTTTAACCCTGCCGTCTAAGGACAACTCTCCCGTTAAGATATAGTCCTTAAAGAACTCAGATTTTATAACCCCTTCCGCCGTCAGGATACCCACGGCAATGGGCAGGTCAAAGCCGGTGCCTTCCTTTTTGATATCAGCCGGGGCGAGATTTACGGTAATGTGATTTCTGGGAAAGCGATAGCCGGAATTTTTTATGGCCGCCTTGATCCGGTCCTTACTTTCCCTAACCGCCACGTCAGGCAGCCCCACCGTTGAAAATTGGGGAAGACCGGCGGATATATCCACCTCCACATCAACAGGATAAGAATCTATACCGATGACAGCGCTGCTGATAACCTTTACAATCAACGGGTAATTCCTGACCCGCATAAAGCGGAGAAGTGCCTAAAGTGCACTAAAGTTGGAAGTGCCTAAAATGCTACGGCTTGATCAACTTTCAGTTTCACCACATGGTTTACTTTGCCCTTAGATGCATACTCCTGGCTAAAACTGTCAAAAATTGCCCCCTCAGTCAGTATCTCAGCCTGGCCCCAGATACGCCAGCCTTTTCGTGAGAGAGGATCAAGACCAATAACTGCTACTCTCGGGTTTTCCTTGATGTTAGCGATGGTGCGTGGCGATCTCAAATCGGCAAACACCACATGCTCATCATCAAGGACACGAAACGAACCCTTTGGTGAAACATTGGGCAATCCGTCCTTACCGGCCGTGGCCACGAGAGCCGGTTTGATTTCCGCAATAGCTTTTTTCACATCCTCCGATATTTTTGCCATCTCTGTGCACCTCCCTTTCTGAATAGTGAGAAAATACTGTAGACAAAATCAACGATACAAACCAAACCTCAAACCTTGCTTTCTGGTATTCTATTCTTCGTAGGTCTGGCCGTTCGTTATTACACTAACAGATTGTTTCTTATATTTCAAGGGTCTGTTGCCCAAGTAGATTATTAAGCCTCCTTGATATTATAGTTAGATCGGGACAGCCCGGCTAAATCCTCCTGCATCCCGGTCCGCTCAGGCTGCTGCGCCCTCCTGTTTCTGGTGTTACCTGTATCTGCGTGTTGATACGCTCCTTGAGGGCCGCGACGTGGGAGATAACGCCGATTAGCTTGCCGTCCTGCCGCAGTCTCGCCAGTGTCTCCAGTGCCGTTTCCAATGCGTCTTCGTCGAGGGTGCCGAACCCTTCATCGAGGAAGAGGGAGTCAACCCGGACATTCCGGCTGGCCATCTGAGAAAGGCCAAGCGCCAGCGCAAGGCTCACGATAAAACTCTCGCCGCCGGAGAGATTCTTCGTGGAACGGACCTCCCCAGCCTGGTAATTATCTATGACATTCAGCTCCAGGGGTTGCGTGACGTCGCGGATGAGTAGATAGCGGTCCGTCATCTCCCGGAGCCTGCGGTTGGCATGGGCCGTCATCATCTCAAAGGTCAGACCCTGGGCAAAATTTCGGAATTTTTTGCCGTCGGCGGAACCTATGAGTTGATGCAGGTTATCCCAGCGTTCACACTCCCTTTTTTGAGCTTCGATGTTCTTCAGCCGTTCTTCCTGGTTTTTCCTTTGCCTTTCATTGTCGGACAGGCTCTTGACGATGCCGCCGATATCGAGCCTTAGTTGTTTCAAGTCGGCATCACCGGCGTGGATGTTTTCCTTCAGCATCTCAGCGGATTCATCCGTCAAATTTTTCTCGCGTTCCACAGCAAGGGCCTCCAACCTGTCATTCCGGCGGGTGTCAAGTTCCGTTTTTTCCTTGAGCAGGGCTTGCTCCTTTTCAGCGAGCAACTTCCGTTCCTTTTCACCCAGGCGTGATGACAGGTAATCTGCCTCGTCTGTGAATCCTGCCCCTTTGATCCGCTTCCTCCATTGCTGTTCCGCTTGTGCCAGTTCCTTTGCCCGATGTTCCGTTTTTACTTGCAAGGAAGCGATCTTCTCCTTCAGGGCGCTGATTTCTTTTTCAATTTGCCCGTAGTCTTCGCGGGCCTTTTCCAGGGCTTTGCCCGCTTTGTCTACCTCTGCCGCCAGCCGCTTTTCCTCCTGGTCCGCGTTCTTCTCGCCGAACAGTTCCCGGCGGGAACCGCTCAGAGATTCATACTCCCCCTTAAGACCGTCATACTCTTTACGCCTCGCCGCCAGGTCTTCTTCCAGAGTGTGCAGCAGGGCCTGATGCTTCTCAATCCCGGCTTTCAGTTCATCGCTCTGTTTCTCCTGAGCGGTTTTTTCAGCCTCCTTCGCCTGCCAGATATCTTTGCGCCCGGTCAGGTCTTTCAATAGGGCATCGAGGCTGTCCAGGGGAATTCGGCTGATCCCGAATAGTTCGACATCCACAAGAGCGGCAGCGCGGGCCTTCTCCATTTCTCCCGCTAGAGCGGCGCAATCTTTTGTGAGCCGCTCATGATCAAGAACGGCCGTCTCCAGGTTGTGCCGGGCTTCCTGCAATGTCTTTCCTGCGTTGTCAAAGATCTTTCTTGCTTTTTCCAGGGCATCTCGCGCCGACTTTTCCTGTCGGCCTTTCTCTTCAGCCAGGGCGACAAAGCCTGTTATTTCCGCAATTTTCGCCTGCACGCCGGCAATCTCTTCGCGAACCTTACCGGCACGTTCAACCTGTGAAACCTCCATTCTCAGTCTCAATAGGGCGTCGGCGCACTGTTTTTCGTCGGCGTCCAGCGCCGCCCGTTTTTCTGCCAGCTCTTTTTCAGTATGCTGGATTTCGGCTGCGGTCCGAACTATGTCGGCTTCCAACTTGTTCAGATGGTGAGACACCTTTTTGAATTCATCCTTCGTTTTCTGAAGCCCCGCCTCTGCCTTGTTTAAAACCGGAACGTTCCCCATTGCATAGGGGTGCTCCGTAGCGCCGCACAACGGACAGGGTTGGCCGTCTTCCAGACGTTTTCTTTCTGCCTCGAGGTCGCGGATACGACTGAGGAACGATACTTGCGTTTCCAGGGTATCAATATCCTTTTCCAGGAGGGCTTTTCGATCGGTGCAGGATTTGATCTCCCTCAGGATCCTGACCCTGCCCGCGTTTAATGTTCCTATACTCGTTTTCAGACCATCGAGCGCCGTAGATGTCCGGTCAATCCGTTCCATGGTTTCGCCTGTCTGAAGCAAAAGACGCTCGCTATCTTTAAGGGCATCCGCTTCACTGCGCCACCGGCTGATGTCGCGTCCCTGGAGGATCGCTGTCATTTCATCCGTCAATCCCTTGAGATCATTGTGGCTTTTCTCAAATTTCCGGCAGGATTTTTCATGATCGCTCTCTCTCCTGGCGCACTCGGAGAGTGCGGATTCCTTTTTTCCGGCGGCCATGGAAAGTTCTTCCAATGCCTTTATGCGCTTTGCCTCAATATCCCGAAGCAATGCAAATCCCCTCTCGATGGCGCTGAGGTTTGTCACCAACGCAACATCGCCGGCGTGTTTCGTCCGGTATTCCCTGATGGCTTCCAGGGCGGCAAGGGCCTTTTTCAGTTCCCGTTCGCCGCTTTCGACATGACTCTGATAGCCTTTCCCCTGCTTCTCGATTTCCCCGATCGTCTTGTCCTTCTCTGCGAGCTGCTTTTTCTTCTC
Source organism: Syntrophaceae bacterium CG2_30_49_12 (assembly GCA_001873675.1). GTDB lineage: Bacteria > Desulfobacterota > Syntrophia > Syntrophales > CG2-30-49-12 > CG2-30-49-12. The sequence goes on from MNZP01000064.1 coordinate 16,455, forward strand.
ACCCCGCTGTGTGTCGAGATCACGCACCTTTTTGATGACATCCCATTCCGACATCTGCCTGGCTCGCGCCTCATTCAGCAGGGCCTCTGCGGCCTGTTTTACGGCGAACGCCTCTGCACCGGTCTTCTCCTTTTCAGGCAGCATGGCGGTGGCGTCATGGAGTTCCCTTGTCTCACTATCCTGCAACTCACGCAAAGCCGTTACCCCCCGGTAATCGCCTTCCAGACCAAGGGCCTTGCGGGATTTTTCCAGCTTTTTGGATTCTGGCGCAAACGCGAGCCTTCGCTGCTCGAAATC
>MNZP01000136.1 GCA_001873675.1 Syntrophaceae bacterium CG2_30_49_12
CATGCTGCTCCCTATCAGCGATTTCGTCGGCATGAAGGCCACCCCCATGGCGGCGGCCTTCAATCTCAAGGGCACGGATAAAATAGACCAGATCTCTATTTCCGTTGTTTTTTCCTTATAGGCCCTTTGAAAAGCGGCATTCGGTCCCGGTGTATAATAGGGATCCCCACAGTAACTGGTAATGAGCTTCTTTACCAGGCCCCCGTGCACCAGAACCGAAATGGGATGGTTCAAAGAGATGCCGACCACTGTAAAAGCGGGGCTTTTCCCCCAGAACTGCCTCGCCAGCTCGTATGTGGCCGCCGTACACCACCTGACACCGGTCTGGCAGAAATGTATGGTCATCCCTGGTTTTACGTTTTTCCTGATCGCCTCATCCAGCTTACATACTTTGTCCGTCCCTTCGTATTCCCTTACCTGGAAATTCTTTTCCAATACCCTTTTGACTATCTCCTTCATTACTCTCTCCTGCCCTTTCTTTCTGTCACCGGCCTCTTTAAGTATGGTTACCATTAACCGAATCTCCCCCCGCTCACATGAATCACTTCCGCTGAGATAAAACTCGATTCATCCGAGACGAGGAAGAGGATCGTGTTGGCCACATCTATGGTCTCGCCAATCCTCTTTATCGGCTGATTCGCCAACATCCTCTCCTTTATCATCTCAAACTTGGGGTGAGATTGCACCAACTCGGTAGAGATCATACCCGGGGCAATGGCATTGACATTTATGTTGTAGCGTCCCAATTCCCAGGCAAGGGACTTGGTCAGACCTATGATCCCCGCCTTCGCAGATGAATAGTTGGCCTGACCCGGGTTCCCATGCCATGCCCGGGAAGATAAGTTTACGATTTTTCCATATTTTTGCTCCACCATATATTTCGAGGCAAACTTGGCACAGAGAAACGCCCCCTTAAGATCGGTATCTATAACATCGTCCCAGTCCTTCTCCGTCATATCTTTTACCAGCATATCCCTGTTGAATCCGGCGTTGTTGACCAGGATATCCAGCCTGCCGAATTCTTTAACCGCCATCTCCATCAAGGCCTCTACCTCAGCAATCTTAGTTATATCTGTCTTTACAGCGACAGCCTTCCCCCCCCTGGCCTTTATGTCGTTGGCTACCTTGATAGCGCCTTTCTCATTTATGTCGGTAACTACAACCATGGCCCCCTCTTCGGAAAGCCTGTGTACCGTTGTTTCACCTATGCCCCTGCCGGAGCCGGTGACAACTGCCACCCTGTCCTTTACTCTCATCGTACCTGTCCTCCTTTAAGTTCATAGTATAGGAATTTCCTTTTGAAATAACTTTAGGCACTTTAAACTTTAGCTCACTTTAGGCACTTAACTTCTTCTCTTTATCATCAATTGAGTTTCGCCTTCCTGCACCATCTCCCCCCGCTGGTTATACACCTCTCTCTTCAGAGTATAGACTCCCCTCCCCGGATTTTTCGTCTCCTTCTTATCCACTACCCTGACCTTCACGGTAAGGGTATCGCCAATCTTAATCGGTCTCTTGAATTTCCAGTCCAGGCCGAGAAAGGCGACAAGGTTTTTTGACGTTTGCAGGCAAAATTCCGTGCGGGTAAAGAGACCGGAGGCGAGAGCCAGTCCTAAAAGCCCGTGGGCGATCCTGGTTCCAAAGGCGGTATTCTTACAGAACTCTTCACTGGTGTGAAGCTCATTGTAATCCCCGGAAAGACCGGCAAAACTTACGATATCCGCCTCCGTCACGGTGCGGGAAGGGGTTGTGTACTCTTCCCCAATCTCCAGGTCTTCCCAGTACCTCGATACTGTTTCCTTTGCCATCTCAAAAACTTCCTCCTTTTTATTTATTTTTTTACCCGTCCGCGCCCCGTGTTTGAAAACCATCGCACGAGACACCGGCAGGGCAATCCATCTAATTTTCTCTCATCTTATTTTGTAACCCACATCTTTGTGCTGTTTCAGAAAACATCTTTACTCACTCGATTCTTATCATAAGAGGAAACAGGAGTCCACTTTTCTTTAACTGTACACTTCATCATGGGGCCCCAACAATACAAACTTAACGGGAATCCACAAATAATTAAATAAGCCTGCAATATAGTTATTAGAGACTGTTACGAAAAAAACTGAAAATCTCACTTTTTAAAAGTCGAAAGTCATCTGGGTTTGTAATCTTTTCATCGTCTTAGAGCATATCGGCGTAGAGGCCGAAGGAGACAAAGACGATGAAACAAAGTAGGTTTCCAAAAGGATGGGATGAAGATCGCATCAAGCGCGTTCTTGATCATTATGAAAACCAGACTGAGGAGGAAGCGGTTGCCGAAGATGAGGCTGCCTGGGAAGATACATCCCAGACTTTCGTTGAAGTTCCGAATGAACTGATTCCCGCTGTGCGTGAGTTGCTTGCCAAGAAGGTGACTTGATCCTTACTGATACAGGAGCTTGTGAACATGCGAGCAGAACCTGTCAGCTCACCGGACAGGAGTTCCGCTGCGCTTCACACCGGCAGCTGACTTTGTCGGTTCTGCTCTATTTCAAATTTTAAGTGCCACGGGCGTAAGCCCGTGGGTATCTGCTTTTGACATTTTTCTTGACTTGACCACTTTATTTGACTATTTTATGAAAAAAGGAGGTGGTCACATGAAGACAATGGCCATTAGTGAATTTAAGGCACATGCGTTAAAAGTACTAAACGAGGTTGCAAAATACCAAGAAACCATCGTCATAACGAAAAGAGGCAAGCCTTTTGCTCAAGTTGTACCTCATCGCAAATCCGAAATGAAGCCTACCCTGGGCAAGCTCGCGGATGCTTTTGTTTTCGAAAAGGATATAATCACTCCGCTTGGTGAAGGGATGTGGGAAGCATGCCAATGAAATACCTGCTCGATACTCATACCTGGGTTTGGTGGAACATGCGCCCCCAAAATCTGTCGCGGAAAGTCACAAAACTGATTGAAAATGAAGACGGATATGATGGGCTTCTTTTATCTGCAATCTCACCTTGGGAATTCAGTAAGCTTTTGGAAAAAGGGAAGATTGGTATTTCCTATAACCCGGAGGAATGGATAAGTACCGCTTTGGAAATGCCAAAACTCAGATTTGTCCATCTTACACCTATAATAGCCTATCGCTCAACAGTACTTCCAAAGCCTTTCCATGACGATCCAGCAGATCAGATAATTGTGGCAACGGCGCGAGAAGAGAATGCCACGATTCTTACAAAGGATAAAAGAATCTTAAACTATCAATACGTTCAAAGTCTTTGGTAAACTCGAATAGACTTGGCAAAACCTGTCACTTCAGCGGATGGGAAGAAAGTGGCAGCCTTCGGTCGAAATGACAATTTACTTATGTCGTTCACTATAGATTCAAAGTTCCGGGGTTACACACACCCACCCCAGTGTTT
>MNZP01000127.1:0-2096 GCA_001873675.1 Syntrophaceae bacterium CG2_30_49_12
GCCTTTGCGGTGAAATAGTGCGTTTAATTTTTGGTAACTATTCAGCCACTAAGACACCAAGGCACTAAAATTAAAGTATTATTCTTATTATCTCTTTAAAAGGACAACTATATAATACCTTCCTGATAATTTTAATTATCAAAGTTGTCAGATAGTGAGCTGAAATTTATAAATAACCTTTGTGTCTTTGTGCCTTGGTGGCGACCTGAGTAGTTACAATTTTTGTACAGTGAAAAGGAGAATAGCATGAGAGAGTTCATGGGCAGTCCTGTCCCGACACTTTCGAGGGGGGAAAAACTATGCGGTTTTCGCATCTTAAGGGTAGAACAGATACCGGATATTCGTGTTACCGCTTATGAAATAGAACATGAAATAACCGGCGCCAAGGTGCTTCATCTTCACTGTCACGATCGGGAAAACCTTTACGCCATCGGTTTTGGCACCCCACCAGCTGATTCTACTGGCGTTCCACATATCCTGGAACATGCCGTGCTTGCCGGTTCTGAAAGGTATCCCTTGAAAGATGTATTTAATGAGCTGCTCAAGGGAACGCTTCAGACCTTTATCAATGCCTTTACCTATCCTGATAAGACCATCTACCCGGTGGCAAGCCAGGAGAGAAGCGACTTCTTTAATCTTGCCCGCGTCTATACCGACCTCGTCTTGAGACCACGACTTCTGCAGAAGACATTTTATCAGGAGGGCCACCACCTGGAGTTTTCCCGTCATGAGGATATCACAAGCGAACTTGTCATCTCGGGAATCGTTTACAATGAAATGAAAGGGGCATATTCGTCGCCGGATACGCTGATGTCCAGGGAAATCCAGCAAAATCTGTTTCCCGATACAACCTATGCCTTTGATTCGGGAGGAGATCCGGATATTATCCCTTCTCTTACCCATGAGCAGCTTAAGACATTCCACCGTACCTACTATTCGCCGACTAATGCCCGTATCTTCCTCTATGGAGATATATCAACGGGGGATCACCTCGTTTTTTTGGAAGAGATGCTTAACGGATTTGAACGGGTACCGGTGAACTCATCCATTAAAAGTCAGACACGGTGGCCGCAACCGGCTTCTGTGCACAGTTTTTATCCCATTGGTAGAGAAGAGGATACGAGGGGAAAAACGGTCGTCAATTGTGCCTGGATGATTGTAGAAAATACTGATTATGAAACAGTCCTTCTCCTTGAGATCGTCTCCGGAGCCCTGGTCGGAAGCGCCGCCGGTCCCCTTCGCAAGGCCCTGATTGATTCCGGTCTCGGTGAGGACCTCTCTCCCATAACAGGACTTGAACGTGACCTGAAACAGGTCGTTTTTGCTGTGGGGCTCAGGGGTTCTGATCCCGGAAAGGCCGGTCGCATTGAATCATTGATCCTCAATACCTTACAAAAGGTGGCAAAGACAGGTTTTGATCGTGAATTAATCGAGGGCGTCCTTCATCAGGTTGAGTTTCACGGGCGGGAGATCGTGCGCGACTCGCTTCCCTATGGGATTATCCTTATGGGGAGGGCTTATCATACCTGGCTTTACGATGGCGACCCTTTGACAGGCATGAATTTCCCCCGGATCATAAAAGAGATACGCGACAAGTGGGAAGCGAGACCAGAACTGTTTCAGGATATCGTCCGGACATGGTTCCTCGATAATCCCCATCGTCTCCTTTCCGTTCTGGAACCGAGTAAGACCTTGCAGGAGGAGGTGGAGGAGAAAAGCAAGAAGAGGATGACCCGGCTTAAGGCGTCTCTCTCCTATGAAGAACTTGAGAACATCCATCGAGAGGCCGCTTCGCTGATGGATTTTCAAACTGAACCGGATCCCCCCGAGGCATTAGCCACACTTCCAAAATTAAAGATCGGCGACCTCCGCCGGAAAGTAGAGATAATTCCTACCGAAAAAACGTCAATTAATGGTGTCCCTGCCATGGTCCATGACATCTTTGCCAACGGAGTTGCCTATCTGGATATGGCCTTTAATATATCTGATATTCCCGAAGATCTGCAGATATATCTTCCCCTTTTAGGAAAGCTGATGATCAATATGGGGGCAGCCGGTCTCACATATGAGGAAATGGCAAAGCGGATCGCCTTAAA